>CAMWYL010000001.1 GCA_947178465.1 uncultured Lachnospiraceae bacterium
GCTTCATCATGGACACCGTACGCTCCAATGTCGCCGCCTGCTCCTCCTGCTTCACCGGACGCTCTATGTGCGGTGCCGGCTCCACAAAGGAGTAGACCTCCACCGGACGGATTTCCGCCGGCCTCACATCCACTACAGTCAAATTCTCAGGGCGCGCTCCCATCACCTGCAAATCGGCCGCACCGGACGGATTGATGCTCTTATCCGCGGGAAGGACCTCCATATCCTTAAATACCAGCGGACTGAATTCATCCGTCTTCCGCGGCTGTGGTTCTTCCTTCCGGAAATTCAATGCCTGACGCTGTGTTACCAGTTCCTGCTGCATCGGAAGTATCAGCCGGGCCATCTGCTTACGCGCATACTCTTTCTCCCGAGCCGCCTTTTCCCGCGCGGCACGCTCAAGCGCCGCATTCCGCTCACGCTCCTCTTTCCGCGCTGCTTCCTCCTGCGCTTTTCTCGCCTCTGCTTCCTCCTGCGCCTTCGCCGCAAGCGCTATGGCGGCTGCATTTGCAGCCTCCTCCGCCTCCTTGGCCGTCTTGTCAACGTGCTTTACCGTCTCCTTCAGGTTATTATGCTTATCATTGAGCATGTCATACAGGAACATCACTTCCTGATGTGCCTTGTTCATATCGGAAAGCACTGTCTCCGAATACTCACTGATTGCCATGATCTTCTCATTGGAAATACGCTCCGACGCCCGCTCTGTCTTCTCTACCGCATATTCAAGCGTCTCATCAACCACCTCTGTCACACGGCTCTTTGCGTCTTCCATTTCTTTATCAATAATCTCTCGGATAATTTCCTCATCAATCTGCTGTTCACTCTGCTCCCTGTTATCGGATCTCCCCGGTATCAGAAAGCTTATAATAAACGCCACGACTCCGCCCGCAAGCAACACGATCTCCATCAAACTCATCTGTAATCAAACCTTTCCCGACAGCTCTTATATTCCTATATCTTCATATCAAATCCGCCCGCAGACTTCGCGATAACCTTTCCGTCTCCCTCGAATTTCTTCCGTCTCTTCTTACCGCCATCACCCTGGTAGCCGTTCTTGCCCTTCTCCTTCGCGTCAAAGCGTTCCTCCATAAACAGCGTATCCTCCGCATGTACCACACGCTCTGCACGCTGCTGCTCCTTCTTCTCGGCCTGGACCTGTATGTTCCCCTGATCCACCATGCCTTTCTCTATCTGCTTTGTCTGATTATGTAAAACATTATCTGTCTGCTGTATGGAACCGTTCAGCAAAATGGGACTGATTGCCATATCCGCTCCTCCCCTCTACACCGATATCTCGTCAATATTCGTCTTATTTTAATATATTTTGACAAAAAAGGCAATAGCCCCTACAAATTTGTAGAAGCTATGTCTGCGCCTTTTTTTACCAAGCGGCAAAAAGTATATTGATTCTTAACCGTCATCGTGGCACCGGAAATACTCACCGCCACGCCCTGATACATTGTTCCTCTTATGTCAATATGCGCATTATTCTTGCCCTTGAGCATATTGTCAAGCAGCTCTATCTCCTCCAGTTCTTCATGTATCTGCGCCTGTGACCGTGCCAACATCTCCTGCAGCATCCGCGCATTCTCCATCTGCTCCTCAGTAAGCTTCACGCCGGCCTTGAGCTTTTGCTCCAGTCCGTTAATGACCTTTTTCATCTGCGGAATGGCCTTGGTCTTTTCCCCAACGCTCTTTTGAAGCTCCGCGAGCCGTCGCTTTGCATCAGGGTCAACCCCTACCTCTATAATTGTCGAAGCCCCCATTGACGTACCTATATTCTTCGCCTTTATCGCACTCTTGGCGACCACCCTTCCGCCGGTAATCAGTCCCTTTCCGGTATCCGCCATGACAAAACGCTCTGAACTCACCTGTGCATTCAGGATCTGGTCTGCCTCAATAAAGCCCTCTGCCTCCACCTTCGCGGCGGATATAAACTTGGCAATGACATTCCCGCCGGCCTTGAGGCGGCCTTTGTTCTGACCGTGCATACCTCTCGCAATAATGATATTCCCGCCGGCCTCTATCACAGCACCTTCAACCACGCCGTTCACAAACACATTGCCGGTCGTCTTTATGCTGAAGTTCTCACATACATTGCCCTTAACCTCTACATCGCCCTTATACTCAATATTTCCCGTCGAGGTTCCCACATCCTGCACGGTGTAGACATCGCTTACGAACACGGTTCCCTCAATCAACGCCACATGTCCGTCCACCAGACTGATCAGCTGCAGGCCGTCCGGAGAAATCTCCATGTTTCTTCCATAGGAAAAAGTGCATTTCTTTACCTCTCGCGGCGGCGTGATATTCCCAAAAACATCGACACCGTCCTCACCTCTTTCCTCAGGTATAATCTCCGCCAGCACCTGTCCCTGAGTACAACGGTGCAGATTGTTAAGCTTGAAGAAATCGACGCTTCCGTCCTCCTTCAGCTCCGGGCGTGCATTGTTGTTCGTATCAAAATAATACTTCAGCTCCGCATCTCTTCCGGGTGTAGGGTGGCTTCCCTCTGCCACGACAATATCCGTGCAATATTGCCGATCCTCCAAGGCCACCTTAATCGCCGCCTCATTGATTCCTGATTTTACCTTCGCGTACTCCAGAGCCTCCATAATCTTTGCTCTTGTGAGCGGGATGCCGCCGGCACTGGGCGGATACATTCGAAGAACCGCCGTCAACTTATCCGCCATCACATTCACCACGCATCTCTCGTCCACGGGCAATATCCCCATCGGTGTCAAAAAAACAACAATCTCCTCATCTTTCAGGTTATGAAAGGCTGAATTGATTGTCGCAGCATCATAGGGTACGCCTATTCTGTCGAGATATTCCTTCAGCTCGCCTGCCCGCAACGGCTCTCCGTCACCTATGGGCGGTGACAGCAATACACTTACCCCACTCTCATCTATTTGTATTTGAAAATATCCATTCATACCATAACCATGCCTTCCTAATATCTGTACTGTAGGTTACCTTACTGTGTCAGAATGCCGATATAGCTTCCCATCTTCCCTCGCATCTTCTGCAACGCCTTCGTGTGCAACTGCGATATTCTTGATTCAGATACATCTAAAACATGACTAATTTCTTTTAAGGTAAGCTCCTCATAATAATAGAGCAATATTACCTTCTTTTCTTTCTCTGTCAGTAATTCCAAGGCTTCCGCAAGCTTCACCTTAAGCTCGCCCTTTTCAACAACCGTCTCCGGCATGTCAAAACCTGAGCCGTTTTCCCGCTCCGACGAAATATCATTTCCCTGCTCCATATATTCGTTGAGTGAAATAATGCTGTCCGCACTTACCTGATGCTGCCAACCCATCAGCTCATCATCCGTGATACCGATATGCGCAGCAATCTCCGCATCCGTTGCAGGTCTGCCGTTTATCTGCTCAAGCTCCTTAATCGCCATGTCAATCTGCTTCTGACGTTGTCTGACAGTGCGCGGTATCCAGTCCATCTTTCTAATCTGGTCCAAAATCGCTCCGCGAATACGAAGGCTGGCATAAGTCTCAAACTTTACCTCCTTGCGCATATCAAACTTATCGATTGCGTCAATCAATCCGAACACGCCATAGCTTACCAAGTCCTCATACTCTACGCTATAACCAAGATACATGCTTAAGCGACCTGCTACTACCTTTACCAAGGGCGCATATTCCAAAATAAGTTTTTCCCGAAGTTCCGGGGCGCTTGATTTAAAATAATCCTCCCAAAGCTTTTTACGCGCTGCATCATTCATGTTATACCCTCACTAAGTTATATCAGTGCATTAGTTGCCATCCGTGTACGCTTCTTCGTATTCCTCGCTCTCATAATCGCCGTTCGCATCATCACGCTCTGCCCTGTCATCTTCATATTCTGCCAAGGTCTCTTCTGAGTATTCCTCGCCGTCAGTCTCAGACGCTGCCTCACCGTCCGCATACTCCTCCGCCGCAACGGTAACGACATTGCCGTTGTCCGCCTCGTTAAACCTTCCCATAACGACAGTACCGATATTCTCCTCCGGAATAATCCGCGGTCTGATAGAAGCATAAAGATACCGCACAATATCCCCTATGACATAAAATATCAGCAGCACGATCAGCAAAACCCATAACATCCGCTCAAATTCATATCCCTTTATGTACATGATAATTGATGCAATCGCACCTGCCGAGAGCATCAAAAACGGCGTTATCAGCCGCACCTTGTTCCCCATCTGTCTACCCCTCTGCAATCACGACTAAATCGTCTTCTCCGGCTTTCCCGCAGCACGGATAACCAATCTGCCATCCTCCGGATAGTATATAATCGTACGTCCGTAATTCAATCCCGTATCCTCTGCCCTTAAAGGTATTCCAAGCTCCTTGAGCTTCTTTTTACTTGCCTGGACATTCCGTTCCCCGACTCTAACCATATCCGATTTGTTCTGGAACGTGAACATTTGGGCGCCTCCCGCAATCTTTGCCTCGAATCTGGATTTCACACCGCCTAACGCAATTATTTTTTTCACCAGATCATCAATGCCGGTATCAGCAAACTTAGCCCTGTTCGAATTATTTGCAATCTGTGTACTGTCCGGAAGCATCGCATGCGCCATACCTCCAACCTTTGCGATAGGATCTCTTATGCATATTCCTACACAGGACCCAAGTCCCAGTGTTGTAATGCCATCCGGACTTTTACACACATTTAAATCAGCCATGCCTACTTTTACTATATTTGCCATACAGTCTCTTTCCTTCCGTATATGTATGCAATTATAATTGATAAGTATGCGCCTGCCGTATAGCCCGTACACGTACTATACAACTTCGTTTCTGTGCGCATGAAATTAACTAAACATCTTCTACTCCTAATGATACCGCAAAATGCAGTCAAATCACAATCACCTATATTGATAATCCGAGCGCGCCAAGCATCTTTGAATAAGACTGCAAATCGGGCATCAATATAAAATATCCGTTCAAATCCACATCATCGGTAAACGCCGTCTGAATTAACAGGATTTTGTCTCCCACAATGCCAAATTCGATTGCGGGAACACTGAGGATTGCATTCAGCATATCAATATTCAAATCAGGAACAGAAGGAAGCATCTTCAGATTTGTCATCTGCGCAAGCGAATTCAGATATGCACCTGTGATAATGTTCCCAATCTCTTTCATTGCGGAAATCTCAATCTCTGAAAACGCTCCCTCCGCCGGCGGCATTCCCATAAGCTTACTTACAAGTGTCTTTCCGGCGTCATGCTCCAATATGAACATAATACTACCTGTGATATCACCTTCAACAGCCAGATAAATGCCTACTACCATTTGCTCCTCACCGCCCATGGCTTCTCCGACATCCTTGAAGTCCAAAAGCCTTACCTGAGGGACTTTCATATCGACCTTGCACTGAAGCATCTGGGCAAGCGCGGTTGTCGCATTGCCTGCCCCGATGTTTCCAAGCTCCTTTAATACATCATAATATTCCGTTGTCACTTTTTCAAAACTAATGTTTTCCGACATGCTTAAACCAAAGCCTTTCTTTTATTAAAATCCACTCATCATTTTACTTTACGTTTCCACAACATCCGCGAGAACCGAAGTAATATCAAGCAAGGAAATCAATTTGTTGTCAACCTTACCGACACCGCTGAGGAAACGGGACTTTTCATCCTTGTCATAAGAAACGCGCTCAACATGCTCCTCATCCAGCGTAACAACCTCTTTCACCTCATCAACCAGCACACCGATCGACTCATGCTGCTCCAGCTTCAGAATAATGATTCTTGTCTTCTTGGTAATCTCATCCTCATCCAAACCCATTTTAAGCCGGAGACTGATGGTCGGAATAACCTCACCGCGAAGATTGATGACACCCTTGATATATTCGGAAACCTTCGGCACTCTGGTTATCTTCTGCATTCTCCCGATATTGGAGATATACTTGATATCAATCCCGTACTGCTCTTCTCCCAGCCTTGTTACGATATACTGAGTTGTTTCACGCTCTACCGGACGGTTCAGACTTTCGTTACGCTTTTGCTCGTCCATTACCTTTACTTCATCCATGTTCTATACCCTGCCTTTCCGTAAAAATCAGATTAAATCAATGCGTTGGCATCCAAAATCAAAGCCACATCGCCGTTACCTAAAATAGTAGCACCACTGATAATCTTTGGAACCTTGATATACTTGCCCATGGACTTGATAACAACCTCCTGCTGTCCGATAAGCTCATCTACCACTAAACCGGCCTGCTTATCACCCTTTTTCACAATGATGACCGTAAGGTTTTTATTTTCATCCTCTCTTGGCGGAATGTCAAGCACCTTGTTCATTCGGATGATAGGAATAACTGTACCGCGGATGTGCATAACCTCTTTCGCCTGTACCAGCTTAATATCCTCCGGAGCCACATCCTCAATTGTCTGAATGGAACCCAGAGCAATTGCAAACTTCTCATCCCCAATAACAACCATCAACGCCTGAATAATGGCAAGTGTAAGCGGCAGACGAATAATCCATGAAGAGCCTTCACCGAATTTATTCTTTACTTCCACTTCACCGCTGAGAGACTCGATCTTGGACTTCACTACGTCAAGACCAACACCGCGCCCTGATACGTCAGACACCTTCTTTGCCGTAGAAAAGCTCGGCAGGAACAGAAGATCAATAATCTCCTTATCCGTCATGCCCTCAGCCTGCTCATGTGTAATGGTGCCTCGCTCTATCGCCTTATTCCTAACGGCTTCAATATTAATTCCGCCGCCATCATCCCTTACTTCAATGACTACATTATTGCCATCCTGATAAGCGTCAAGGAAGATTGAACCAACCTCCGGCTTACCATTCGCAACTCTGACATCATTTGGCTCAAGGCCATGATCTGCTGAGTTTCTCAACATATGCATCAACGGGTCGCCGATTTCGTCTACCACGGTTCTGTCAAGCTCTGTGTCTTCACCGGTCATGTATAATTCCATCTTCTTATCCAACTTCTTGGACAAGTCTCGAATCATACGCGGGAACTTAGCCACAACGCTCTCAATCGGCACCATTCGTACCTTCATAACCGATTCGTGCAAATTGGTCGTTACACTCTCAAGATATTCAATATGTTCATTTACAGAGCCCAAATCACTCTTGCTGCCGTCACTTGACGTTGCTGCAACCAGTGAGTTCTTCGCGATAATCAGCTCACTCACCAAATTCATCAGATTGTCAAGCTTCTCAATATCAACACGTACCGTTCTGTTGACAACCGGCTTGTTCGCAGGCTTATTCGCGGGCTTTGCAGCTGCCGGTGCACTCGCCGCAGGTGTTGCCGCTGCAGGTGTGCTTGCAGCCGGTGCAGCCGTTTCCTGCGGTACCGCGGGCTGTGTCTCAACAACAGGTTCATCCGTCGTCTGCGGTGCCGCGGCCTGCGGTACCACATACTCCTCGCAAAGTGCCTCCTCAATCTCGGATACGTTCTTAATTGCGGAAATCACTTCTTCCTTGGCACTGCTCGAAATAAATATCAGGCTGAATGTCAGTTCAAACTTCTCATCCTCTATATCCTGTGCAGGCGGTTCGGATACAATAATCTCTCCAAGCTTCTCGAGCGCTTTGAATACGAGGAATGCCCGCGCTGCCTTCAGCACGCACGCTTCCTCCACGTAAACGGTAACACCGTATACCTTGAGATTATCACTGTGCGCCTTATCAATCAGCGTTCGCTCCGTGTCAGAAATCTTAATTTCCTGCCAACGTGCCGTTTTCCCTTCAGCAGGTGCTGCCGCAGCCGCCTGTTCGGGTGCTTTTTCTGCGGACTGCTCCGCGGCCGGCGCGCTTGTCCCGCCTCCCGCATTTACGGTTCCGCCGTTCTTCAAAATATCATTGAGGATTTTGATCAAGTCCTCATTGTCATTCGTGCCTTCCTCTGTCGTCTGCTGGATGTTCTCCAGATATTCCTCCAACGCGTCAAGGCACTTGAACAACACATCTATCATATCAGGCTGCACCTTAAATGTACCGTTGCGAACCTCTGAAAATACATTCTCCATGTCATGGGTAAGCGCCTGCATCCTCTTATAACCCATTGTACCGGCCATACCCTTCAAGGAATGCGCTGCCCGGAATATCTCATTAATCGTATCCATATTCTCCGGGTTTTGCTCCAAATCCATGATTTGGGTATTCAGGTTTTGTAAATGTTCCTTTGTTTCATCAAGGAAAATCTCAAGATATTGACTTGTATCCATGCTACTTAACCCCCACATTCATTAATATTTCTTGGGCCACGTCATCCAGCGCCACTACCTGATTCACCAAGCCGGTAGCCTTCACACTTTTGGGCATTCCGTAAACCGTTGAGGAAGCTTCATCCTGTGCTATGACGTGTATTTTTTTTGCAGTTTCCAAATTCACGATTCCCTTGCTCCCGTCTGCTCCCATACCCGTCAGTACAACGCATACAATCTGAGAATAATTGCTGTTCTTCAGGGATTCATACATGTAATTTGCACATGGCTTTACCCCCTCCCTCGGAGGCTCATCCGTATATGTAATGACATGCTTTCCATTCTTCACAGCCACATTCATGTGCATACCGCCCTTAGAAATGTATACCGTACCGTTCTCAAGGACATCACCCTCTGCCGCTTCCTTGACCTTTATCTTGCTCATTGAATTCAGTCGTTCCGCCAGAGACTGCGTAAAGCCCTTCGGCATATGCTGAACAATCAGAACCGGTGCAGCAAGCTCTGCCGGAAGCTTCGGTACTACGCTCTGCAGCGCCCTGGGTCCTCCCGTGGAACAGGCAAGGGCAACAATCTTCTGTCCGCCCACCGCAGGTCTGCTCTTTTGGACGATACTGACAAGCTCCTGTGTGTTCATCTCACTCTTCTGCGGCCGTGCGGCGACAGACAGCGTGGAAATATTCGTCTGGCGGCTTGTCACTACTGCGTACAGGGTGTCCTGAAACTTCTTTCTGAATTCGCTGCCCTTCAGATAACCGATATTTACCGGCTTTTCGATAAAATCAATCGCGCCTAAATCCAAGGCTTCAATGGTAACAGACGCCCCCTCCCTGGAGTCCGTACTTGCCACCATGACGCGCACACGGATTTTATCCTTCTGAAGCACACGCAAAAGCTGAATTCCGTCCATCTTCGGCATGTTGATGTCCAGTACGATACCATCGTACTGATTCTTCTTTAGAAGCAGATAAGCGGCTTCGCCGTCAAAGGCTTGCTCCACTACTTGAAATCGCTCATCTGAATTGATTATATCACACATAACCCTTCTCATAAGTGCAGAATCATCAACTACCAATATTTTTTTCTTGTTTGCACCGTTTGCTGAACCCGTTATCATTCCTCTACCATCCCTCTGCTATTTTTTCTACTTTTTCGTTCCTCTTCAAAGATATACTTAATAATGTCTTCGCGTTCCGAATCCTTAATGTAAACAAACTTCAAGCGATTTTCATATTCATTCTCACGGTTCTCTATTTCCCTTGCATAAATCACCTTCGCGGCCAGCGTAAACTCTTTTGTTTCCTCCGACACCGTCAGCTTAAAATTCGCAAATATCAGGCTGTCCTGCCGAAAAATCTCCCTTGATACAAAACGCAGACCGCCACCGCTGATGTCAACGATAACCCCCCTCGAGAGCGTACCGTCCGTCAGCTCGCCAATGATTCCGTGTTCAACAAGAGAATAGGTCTCCTGCCGCGTCATCTCCCGCCCCCACATACCGATAATGCAGTTAAAGCGGTAATACTCTCTCCTCTGATGCTTGCGGAGGTTTGTAATCATCTCTGCTACAAGTATGTATGTACCGTTAATTTTCTGTCTGTCAACAATCCGCACGTCCGCCTTATACATACCACCGTGTGAAAAAAAGCACACATCATAAACGCCATCCACCGGAAGCAACACCAACCGCGTCTGTTCCATCGGCATGACAATCTCAAGCTTTCCATCATCACAGATATCATATATGCTCGTTTTATAAAGTTTTATTCCCTCGGTGCCGTCCGGAAGCAGAACCTCCACTGTTGATCTCATTTCAAGCTTGTCGCCCGGCGAAATAAATTTCTCTATCATTGTTTCCTCCAGCTTTTACTATGATTCCTTTTTCCTGTTACCGGATATAATATGGGAAAAGAATGCCGCCATTCCGCGTTTCACCAACGCTTTATCATATTCCCTATCCATCAGTATATATGCCATTTTTTCAAAAGCAACCGCCGATTTTGCATTCGGGCTCTGTATACTCACCGGCATTTGCTGCATCACAGCCTCCTCCAAACGCCTGTCCTGTGGAACTGCTCCCAGATAGGACAGCGGGAGACTCAAATATCTGTTCACCACCGTGTTCAGCTTATTATACATAGCCTTACCGTCCGGCTCTCCCGATACCTTATTTGCAATAACCTGTATCCGCGACTTTTCCGGTTCAAACCTCGGATGGCGGGCCAACGCCTTCAACAGAGAATAGGAATCTGTAATGGAGGTCGGCTCCGGCGTCGCCACAACAAGGATTTCCTCGCTTGCCACCAGAAACTCAAGCACTGCATCCGATATGCCTGCTCCCGTATCGATAATAATAATATCTGCCATTGCATCCAGTTTCGTAAGATTTTGTATAATGTAATTCAGATAATCGCTGTTGAGGTTCGAAAGTCCCGCAATACCGGAGCCACCCGATATAAAACCGATGTCCATAGGCCCCCATGTGATAATGTCCGTAATACTTTTTCCTTGGTAAATTAAGTCAGAAAAATTGTGCGTCGGCACGGTTCCAAACATAATTTCAATATTCGCCAAGCCGAAATCAGCATCCAAAATAATAACCTTATGTCCCATTTTCTTAAATTGGCATGCTAAATTGATGGATGTATTGGACTTGCCTACACCGCCCTTTCCACTTGTAACGGTTATCACTCTTGCAGACGGTTTAGGCGCAGGATTCATTTTAATGACATTTCTCAGTTGTTCTGCTTGATCCATACCTTGTCCTCCTGCCTAACTAACGCCTGCCGCCAAGTAATTGCTTCACTGTGGATTGCGGATTGAAATACTCTATATCGTCAGGAACACTCTGTCCGCAGGTCACATAGGAAAGCGCCGCACCCGTGTATATCCTCAGGTTGTAGATATTTCCCATTGTAGCCGTCTCGTCAAGCTTTGTAAATATCAGCTTGTACTCCGCAATCTCCTTATATATATCAGCCGTTTTCATCAGATCTCTGTACTTTGTGGAGGCAGAAAGAACAAGAAATACCTCTTTCTCGGCAACCGCGTCAACAGAGTTGATCAAATCGCTCATATTCTCACACTGTGCCTCATTGTTCGGTGAATGCCCGGTCGTATCCACTAAAATATAGTCGTACTCCCGAAACTCCTCTATTGTGCTGAGAGTTTCCTTCTCCGTATACACGACACGGAACGGTACCTCCAGGATATTCGCATAGGTACGAAGCTGCTCCGCAGCCGCGATTCGGTAGGTGTCAGCCGTCAGAAGCGCTACCTTCTTCTTGCGTTCTACCCGAAAGGAGGACGCAATCTTCGCAATTGTCGTCGTCTTACCTACACCCGTAGGGCCTACAAAAAACACTACCTTCGGCCCGCGCTCCGCTTCACGCATCACATAGGGCTTTCCCAGCTTCAAAATCATTCTCTGATAAATCTCAGACAGCATATAGTCCAAGGTCACATCCGGCTTACAGTTCCTGTCAATCTCGTCAATGATCTCGTTGGCATATTTCTCATTGATCTCGTTATCGATCATCTTATTGTACAAAAGTCTGAGAAAATTGACGCGTGCCTTGTCCTCCTTACTCTCTTCCTTCTTCTCAGGCTCTTCAGGTTTATTGCTCTCCTCTGCAACAGGGGCTGCCTCCTGTTGCCGCACAGTCTGCTGCTGCGAAATCTGCTTCTCGATAAGATTTTGAAGAGTGTCCAGCTTCTCCTCAAGCCCATCGCCGTCCTTGTCCGGCTCCCGCTCCAACACCGGCTTTTCTACCGGCTTCTCCACAGGCGGCTTTATTTCTTTCTTCTCTTCTTTTGGAAGGATTCCGTACCGCTCGTTCTCCTCTTCCTTGGCTACCGTGACTTCTATCTTCGTTCCCTTAAACATGCCTAGAAACCCTTTGGACTTCACGGTCTTGACGTTCATCTCGACAATCCCGTCCCCAAGCTCCTTGCGCGCGCTCTCCAGCGCCTCTTCCTTTGTCTTACCCTGAAATTTCTTAATTATCATGCTGTCACCATTCCTACTGATTGTAATTCAACATTAGAGTCTATCTCATTGTACGAAACAACCACCAAATCCTTATAGTAATCCTCTGTCAGCCGCTTAAAATACATTCTGACAATCGGAGAGGTAATGATAATCGGATTCTTCCCCAGCTTCTCAAGTTTACCGACCTCCGTCTCCACGGAAGCCATGATAGACTTGGTCTTGTCCGGATCCAATGTCAGATAAGCGCCCTGCTCCGTCTGCTTCACGCTGCCCATAATCTCCTGCTCCAACGCAGGATCAAGCGTCACAACGCTCGTCGTCTCGTTCAGTGGGAAATACTTGTTTGAGATCGCCCGCTTCAAACTCTGGCGCACATATTCCGTCAAAATATCCGTATCTCGCGTGGTCGGCGCATGGTCAGCCAGCGTTTCGAATATTGTAACCAAATCCCTGACGGAAATACCTTCTTTCAGGAGGTTCTGCAATACCTTCTGGACATCTCCAAGCCCCAAAAGCTTCGGCACAAGCTCCTCCACAAGTGAAGGATTCGTCTCCTTGACATTGTTGACAAGGTTCTGGATATCCTGTCTTGTGAGCAGATCCGCAAGGTACTGACGGATAATCTCCGTCAGATGTGTCGCGATAATGGAAGGCGGGTCAACAACCGTGTAGCCCACGCTCTCCGCGCGCTCTCTCTGTCCCTCCGTAATCCAGATAGCCGGAAGGTGGAAGGACGGCTCAAAGGTCGGAATACCGGAAATCTCCTCCTCAACAAACCCGGGGTTCATCGCCATATAATGATCAAACAAAATCTCACCTTCGCTGACCTGTATGCCCTTTATCTTGATAATATACTGATTCGGATTCAACTGAATGTTATCCCGCAATCGGATAATCGGAACGACGGTACCAAGCTCCAACGCAATCTGCCGACGTATCATAACAACACGGTCCAGCAGGTCACCGCCCTGATTGACATCCGCAAGCGGGATAATACCGTAACCGAACTCCAACTCTATCGGGTCAACCTGAAGCAGGGAATTGACGTTCTCCGGCTTACGGATCTCATCCGCGCTCTCCTCCATCGTATCCGTCTCGGCTTCAATCTGCGCAACCTCGATCGTATTGGCAATTATCCGCCCGCAGATAATAAATACCGCACCCATAATAACGAAAATTAACGGGTTCAACGGCGTCACGATTCCCAAGAACGCAAGCACCGCACCTACCATATAAAGCACCTTCGGCATACCGAAAAGCTGGCTTACAAGCACGGTACCGAAATCCGCCTCCTTGGAGCCCTTCGTTACCAAAACACCTGTTGCCAACGAAATCAGCAGTGAGGGAATCTGGCTCACCAGACCGTCACCAATCGTAAGAATCAAATATTTGTCCGCAGCCGCACCGATATCCATCCCCTGCCTGAGCATACCCGTAACAATACCACCGACAATATTAATACCTGTAATAATAAGACCGGCCGCCGCATCTCCCTTTACATACTTCACGGCACCGTCCATAGAACCGAAAAAGCTCGATTCATCCTGAAGCTTCTCCCTGCGTCTCTTTGCCTCCGCATCGTCAATCGCACCGGTATTCAAGTCCGCGTCAATCGCCATCTGCTTACCGGGCATCGCGTCCAAGGTAAAACGCGCCGTTACCTCTGCGACACGTTCTGAACCCTTGTTAATAACCACAAACTGTACAATCAATAAGATAACAAATATGACAACACCGACAACCAAATCGCCTGCGCCTACGAATTGTCCAAAGGTCGTAACAACGTTTCCCGGATTACCGGTTGTCAGAATAAGTCGTGTGGATGATACGTTCAGCGCAATTCTGAAGAGCGTCGTAAACAGCAAAATCGTCGGATAAAATGACATATCCAGAACTTCCTTCGCAAACATTGCCGTAAAAAGAACAGTAAATGCAATCGAAATATTTAACGCCAACAGAACATCCAGCATTGTACTGGTAATCGGCACAATCAACATGACTACAGCGGACAACACATATAACGCTACACCTATATCGGCTTTTTTCATGTCTTTCGTTTCCCCCTTTAAGGGCGTCTCTTCTTAATGGCCCCCAAATACTCCCATTTTCCTTTTTATATAAATTATCGCATATTTGGTGTAAAAAGTACATAATCAAACGCAATTTTTTTCAAAAAGAATGCGGGAACTTTTCCCAACCTTAAATTCGTCCCTGCATTTTGTAGACCATTGCAAGAACCTCCGCAACCGCCTGATACAATTCCGGCGGCACCTCCTCGCCAACCTCCACGTTCGCGTAAAGCATTCTGGCGAGTGGCTTATTTTCCACGATTTCCACGTTATTTTCCCTTGCAAGCTCCTTGATCTTCTGTGCCAGATAGTCCGCACCCTTAGCAAGCACCCGCGGCGCCGATGCCTCCTCCGGATTATATCGGACAGCCACCGCAAAATGTGTCGGATTCGTGATGACCACGTCGGCACTTGGTACATCCTGCATCATACGCCTCTGAGAAGCCTCTCTCATCTTGTTACGGATTTTACCCTTAATCTGTGGGTCTCCTTCGGCGTTCTTATACTCGTCCTTTACCTCCTGCTTCGTCATCTTGATATCCTTGTTGAACTTATATCGCTGATAGATTAAGTCAACAAAAGCAATAATCAGATAAACCAACGAAATCCGAAGGCCGGTATTAATCACAATGCTCCCGATTACCTCAAGGGCCTGATTGAGCGGCATACCGTAAAACTTGAAAAGATACACCCACTCGTCCTTTACCGTGGAATAAACAATCGCGGTAATCAGGATCACCTTCGCAATGGACTTTAAAAGCTCCATCAGCTTCTCCGCAGAAAACATTCTCTTGAATCCGGAAAGCGGATTCAGCTTGCTGAACTTCGGTTGCAAAGGCTTCGTCGAAATCTTAAAGCGAAACTGAAGCATATTGATAATGAATGCAAGGGCGATACCGACCACAAAAAACGGAATCAGCTCTATCAAAAGCTCCAGATAAACGTTCTTTATCAATGTATGGAAATCCTGTGAGATAATCATACCGCTCCAATAAGTGGTATATGCAGGCAGCTTCTCATACACCATTCCGAAAAGTCCTATAAAACGCTCTCCCATTTTTCCTACCCAGAACTTTAAAATCAGGAAAAGCGCAATCAGTTCCACCGCGTTTGACAGTTCTTTACTTTTCGGGACCTTACCTTCTTTTCGGGTATCCTCTTTCTTCTTGGTGGTAGCTTCTTCTGTTTTCTCCCCGCCCGGTCCCTCTGCCGCGAAGAACTGTAAATTTAACTCCAAAATCACATCATACCCTCCACCATTGCGACCACCATGATCCGCACCTGCGTTGTTATAAAGTTGCAGATATCCGGAAGCATCCTTATCGTTAGCAGAAGCACGCTCAGCCCCGCCAGCAACTTCAATTGAATACCGACGGAAAACATGTTCATCTGCGGCGCAAGTTTTGCCAACAGGCCCAATACCACATTCATCAGCGTGATACACGCAAAGACCGGCAGACATATCCGAAAACCGATAATAATATAATCACTGAGAAACCGTATCAATGATGCAAGCAGACTTTCCAAATTGAAATGTACGCCTCCTACGGGAATCAGTGTATAGGTCTCCATCAGGGCCTTCATAAAATACCGATGCAGTCCCGTTGTATAGAGAATCAAAAGCACACCATACTGCAAAATCATACCGGTTATAGAGGCCTGTTCATTCGTCGTCGGGTCAAATACATTCGCCATCGACAGGCCGATTTCCATATCCATAATTCTTCCTGCAAATAAAACAATGGAAGTACACAGTTGAGCCCCCAAACCGATCAATAGGCCTACCGCCACTTCCTCTATCACAATTATACAATATCCAAGCACTGTACCGTATTCCGGAAGCGTCTCCAAAGGTCCAAAGGAATATATCAGATATGCCACAAATACGCTCAGTGCTATTTTTACGTTATTGGGGATTCCTCTTGTGCTGAAAAACGGAGCTGCAAATACAAAGCTTGCCACCCTCACAAAGACCAACAGGCACAACTCCAGTTCAGCCATCGAAAAAGATAATCTTACCATCGTTATCACCTAATATATACAGAAAAATTCTGCCATAAATTAGTCATATAGGTCACCATCTGATTCAGCATCCAATGCCCCAAAAGCATCAATATCAGAAACATGCCGACCACCTTCGGCACAAAAGTAAGCGTCTGCTCCTGAATCGAAGTAACCGTCTGAAAAATACTGACCGCCAAACCGATTACCAACGAGACCAACAACGGCGGCGCCGCCGTCTTTAACACGACAAACAGCCCCTCCTGCATAATATCCGTAACTGTTTCTATTGTCATACTACAACCATGCCCTTCCCCATTCTAACCTTACATAAATGTCCGCACAAGATAAACAATAATCAGATTCCACCCGTCTGCCAGCACAAAAAGCAAAATTTTGAACGGCATGGAAATCGTTGTCGGCGGAAGCATCATCATACCCATACTCATCAGAACGGATGCAACCACCATATCTATCACGATGAACGGCACGTAGATTACAAATCCCATAATGAATGCCGAACGCAGCTCACTGATAATAAATCCCGGTATCAATACAGATGTCGGAACCTGAGCAAGCGTCTCGCCATCCCAAGGCGTATTGGACATCTCCATAAAGGTCGCTATATCCTGTCGCTGCGTCTGTTCAAACATAAACTCCCGCATCGGAGCCGCCGCAACTTCCATGGCTTCCTCGAACTCCAGCTCTCCGGCTTCAAAAGGAAGCACCGCCTCCGTATATACCTGACTGAACACCGGCTGCATGATAAAAAAAGTCAAGAATAACGAAATCGCAATTAACACTTGATTCGGCGGCGCAGACTGCGTGTTTAAAGCCTGCCTCGTGAAATGCAGAACTATGAGGATACGCGTAAACGAGGTAACCGTCACCAACAAAATCGGTACGATTGCGATTGCTGTCAGAATCAACATCAGCCGCAACATACCGTTCAGCTCTCCGTTCCCACTGCTATATGAAAAAGTCAGACTGTTCGATATATTCAGATCCGCCAGATCCTCCGGTGTCTGCGCACTTCCCGGTTCATTGATATTCGTCCGGTTCTCATCCACCGGCCGCTCATCCAAAATCTGACCTGCCGTAATATCGTCATCGGCTGTGGCGCTCGCCACAACAACATCTGCAGCCGTAATTGTCACTACCATAAAAAGCATATACAGTAATTTTCTCAACTCATGCTTTATATTGTACTTTTTACTTGTGTCTTTCATAACAATAATCACAACTTTCCGTAACGTTTCAGGACTATGCCCATCTTATTACTTTTTGAGCTTATCGAAAATCTCCTTAAAACTCACATTCATTGCTTTGCCTGTCTCCGCCTTGTTAAACTCAGAAATGTCATCCTTTGTTAATTCCCCAAGTAAAGTGACTGTATCCTTACAGACCACATAGGAAAAATACTTCTCACCGATTCGCACAACCTGAATATATTTGGTCGGTGCTATCCTGAATGTCTCCAGAATTTCCACATTCGGACTGAACATCCTGCCCTTCTGAATCCCCACAGACAGCTTCGTCACAAAATATGTAAGCGCCAACACAAATATAAAAATCAGTACGACTGTCAACAATTGTACAATGGAGTCAAACCTGTTTGTTGTCAATGATAAAAGCATAATTACCTCTGGCAGTCCTAACCGACTACCTTCTTAACCGCCTCCAAAACTCTCTCGGCCTGGAACGGTTTTACAATAAAGTCCTTTGCACCGGACTGAATTGCCTCAATAACCATCGCCTGCTGACCCATCGCTGAACACATGATTACATTCGCGGCAGGATCAACAGCCTTAATCGCCTTTAATGCCTGAATACCATCCATCTCCGGCATGGTAATATCAAGAAGAGTAAGATCAGGAGTAGCCTCCTTATACTTATCCACCGCGATTTTGCCGTTCTCAGCTTCTGCAGCAATCTCATATCCGTTCTTTGTAAGGATATCCTTAATCATCATTCTCATAAAAGCTGCATCGTCTACGATAAGAATTCTCTTTGCCATATTTCTTTTATCCTTTCTGAAATCAATCAATAATTATTTAATAATCTCCATTATTCTTACGCCAAAGCTTTCCTCTATAACAACAACCTCGCCTTTGGCGACAAACTTGCCGTTTACAAGCACGTCTATCGGCTCACCCGCAATCTTGTCAAGCTCTATGATGGTACCCGGTGCAAACTCGAGAATATCTGAAATAGCTTTGTTCGTTCTGCCAAGCTCTACTGTTACCTCCAACGGCACATCCTTGATAAGACCGATACTCTCGGCGCTTACCATCTCACCCTGTCCTGCGGAGAAATTCTGGAACTGAGCCGGCTGAATACTTACATTGGGCATTCCATATCCCATTGGCATTCCTTGGGGCATTCCCATCGGCATACCACCCATAGGCATTCCTTGGGGCATTCCCATTGGCATACCACCCATAGGCATTCCTTGGGGCATTCCCATCTGTGGTTGCATTCCCATACCCATGCCCATATCCGGCTGCATCCCCATACTCATATCCGGCGCGGGTGCTGCCGATGTGGGAGCCGCAGGTGCAGGAGCAGGTGCCGCAGGTGCAGGAGCAGGCTCCGGTTCGGAACCGCCCATCTGCTGGGCCATAAAGGTCTCAAATACGGATTTCGCAAAATCCAACGGATACAACTGCATCAATACCGAATCAACCAACTCGTCAATCTGCATCCGAAAGGCTACCTTAACGAATTTCCCTTCAAGAAAAGGAGAAAGATCTCTGGGTTCCTTGGTCTGCAAATCTACCAGACTTGCCTCCGGCGGGCTGATATCGATTGTCTTGCCAAGCATGGAGGAGAGAGAAGTCGAAGACGAACCCATCATCTGGTTCATCGCCTCTGAAATCGCACTCAAATGCAGATCATTCAGCTCCCCGTCTGTATTCGTACCGTCACCACCCATCATTAAATCGGTGATAACCTTTACATCATGCTCCTTCAACACTAAGATATTGGTACCGTTCAAACCGACCGTATATTTAATTTGAATAAATACGCAGGGCTTCTCATACTCATTCATCACCTGCTGCCAGTCGCACATGTCAACTACAGGAGTTGTAATATTCACTTTTTTGTTTACCAGTGAATAAAGAGTTGTGGCCGAAGTACCCATGCTGATATTGGCTACCTCTCCTATTGCATCTTTTTCTACATCCGTAAGGTCATCTCCAGCACTGACACCCTCCGCGGTTGCAGCCGGTGCTGAACTGCTATCATCTGCCGATAAATCAACACCGTTTAACAATGCATTTATTTCATCCTGAGATAACATACCATCCATTGTCTTATTCCTCCTCCCTGTTCACTGATGTTATTCTCACAGCGTAGGACTCTTTATTTGCCCCCGGCACTGCACTGAACTTCTTGATATTGCCCACATAAACATCCAGCTCATCATCGACCTTCGAATCCAGTCTTATAATGTCCCCCACCTGGATATTGACGAAATCATGCACCGTAATCACACTCTTACCGAGCACCGCCTTAACCGGCACATCCACTCTGCGAACCATACTCTCAATAAACTGTTCGTAGTTCTCGTCATCCAGCTTCTGCAGGCTTGCATACCAGAATTTTGTATTTAATCTGTCCATGACAGACTCTAATGTAAAGAATGGCAGACATACATTCATCAAGCCCTCTACCTCACCGATCTTGACATTCATGGTAACAAGCGCCACCATGTCGCTCGGTGAAATAATCTGAGCGAACTGCGGATTCGTCTCTATTCTCTCCAAAAACGGCTCGACTTCCGCAACGTTCTTCCATGGTTCCCGAAGCAGCTGCATACAGATAACCATGATACGTTCAATTATGCTCATCTCGATTTCCGAAAATTCCCTCGGTTTCTCGAGAGCCTCTCCCCGACCGCCTAACATTCTGTCTATAATCGCATATCCCAACCCGCTTGTCAACTCCATAATAATAGAACCGGGCATTGGCGAAAAATTTACAACCGTAAGCAATACGGGATTGGACAACGCATTCGAAAACTCCGCAAAGGTTACCGTTTCTGAGCTTGCCACATTTACCTGTACATTCTTTCTCAGGTAAACCGGCAGATTCGTTGATAAAAGTCTTCCATAGTTGTCAAATATCATATTCAGGGTTCTCAGATGTTCCTTCGAGAACTTCGCAGGACGGCTAAAATCGTAATTTTTAACCTGTTTCTCGTCCTTCTCCTGCATCTCGTCTACATCCAGTTCACCACTGCTTAACGCTGCAAGCAGACTGTCAATCTCGCTTTGCGATAGTACTTCAGCCATGTGTCAATCACCCCCTAGACTGATTGGTTCCCGCTTAATCTTAGTTAAATTATGAGAACAGGAAGTTGTAGGATACCTCGTAAATAAAGTCTGAGAACCGCTCCTGAACTCTTGTAAGAATTTCCTTCTTAATCTGAGCAGAGCTTACTCTTGCCTCGTCTATCGTGTACTCAGCCATTACCGTAAAGATGATATCCTTCAGCAGGGCTTCTCTATCCGCCATTGTCTCACCATATGTAGCATAATCCTCATGCTTTGTATTCATGGAGAAAGATACGCTTCCGACTGCATAGTGTGCCGTACCGTCCTCGCTTGTCTTTAAAGGAATGGTAAGCTCCTCTGAGATATTATAGAACGCCGTATCCGCCTGCGACACCGTCGCGCTTAAGTCAGACTGCGGCAAGCCGTTGATCTCAAGGTCGATGATGGATGAAATATCCGCCACCAATGCGGCCGTCTTTCTGGATGCACTGGCTACGCTCACCATCATAATAGCGGATAAAACAATATTTACCACAAGCAAAGCCAAGATAATAATAGACAACAGGTTTCTTTTCATTTTTGTTTCCCCCTTATTTAATAGGTGCTCAGCGAGTTATAGATTTTAATCTCAACCCGTCTGTTTTTCGCCCTTCCCTCCGGTGTAGAATTATCTGCAATCGGCATGTACTCTCCCCTGCCGGAATGCTTCATCATTCCCGGGTCAACCGCCGAATTATCTTTAATATAATTAAATACCGTCAACGCCCTGTAGCTGCTCAAAACATCATTGTTCTCATATCTTCCGCCGTTTAACGGCACAGAATCCGTATGTCCCTCTATCTCTATAACAGAGTCCGCATACTTAGTAAGGAGCACCCCTATCTTATTCAAAACAGGAATCGCCTCCTCCTTCAAATCTGCTCTGCCGGAGTCAAACAGAAAAGCGCCATCTAACGTGAGAATCACATAATCCGCATTGAACTCGACATCCACTATTTCCGACATCATGCTTTCCTGAAGTGCTTCTTCAATCATCTCCGCAAGCTCCTCAGAAAGCTGTAATTTCTCTTCTTCCAATTCGGCCAACGCCGCCTGTAACTCATTGATTTCCGCCTGACTCAATCCAAGTTCTTCCGCCTTCTCCGCAACCGCCTGTGCCGCCGCGCTTGTACTCTCCTGAAAATCCGTCACATCAGAATCCGACTCCGCCGTTTTACCGGTCGAATTGACAAACTCATCTAACTGATTGAGCTGGCTGACACCCATACTCACTAAAATACCATCGCCGACTGCCTGTGCGCCGCCTTTAAAGACACTGAAGGTAGACTGAAACGACCTCGCCACTTCTTCAAACTTTGCGGCATCAACGCTTGACATCGCAAACAGCATAACGAAAAAGCACATCAGCAGAGTCATCATGTCCGAAAAGGTACCCATCCACTCGTCCAGGCCCTTTTTCACTTCCTCCTCTTTCTTTCTTGCCATTAAGCCTCACCTCCGGCCTCTTCGCCTGATCCTCTTTCCTTAGGAGCCAGGAAGGATTTCAGTTTCTCTTCGATAACACGCGGGTTCTCACCTGCCTGTATGGACAGCAGACCCTCTATCATAATCTCCTTCGCCTGTACCTCCGTCGCATTTTTGGCCTTAAGCTTGTTCGCCGTCGGCGTACAAATCCAGTTCGCAAGCAGAGAACCGTAAAAGGTGGTAATCAACGCAACCGCCATTGACGGTCCAAGCGTTGAAGGGTCGGACATGTGCTGCAACATGATAACCAAACCAACCAGTGTACCGATCATACCCCACGCGGGACCCATCGAAGCCATGGTTTCCCAGAAGCCGATCTTATCCTTATGCCGTCCCTCAATACTGTTTAAATCCGTCTCCAGAATTCCTCGCACAAGCTCCGGATCCGTACCGTCTACAATAAGCATAATGCCCTTCTTCATAAATTCATCTTCCAGATTGCCGGCCGCTTCCTCCAAAGAAAGAAGACCTTCCTTTCTGGCAACATTGGAAAGCTCTATGATTTTTGTAATCATCTCTGTAACATTGATATTTACAGGCTTAAAGATTAACGGGAAGCTCTTAAGACCGTTTACAAAATCAGACATGCTTACCGACATCATGGTACACATGACCGCGCCACCAAAGGTAATCAATACTGACGCGGGATCGATAAAGAAGTTTATCGCCGCAAAGCCGTCGTCACCACTTACGATACCAAAGATAACCAGGACCATACATGCCACAAACCCCAATAAAGACGCTAAATCCACTTTTCCACACCCCTTTTATCTTTTGACATGACCGCATAAAACAGCCTATGTACTCAATTTCTATATCTATAATACTGTAAGGTAACATAAATTGCAACATTTTTCTGAATAAATTACCTGACGGCATCCACTCAAAAAAGCGGATTTTCTTTACGTTACATCCGATGAATCCGCGGTTTCCTGCCTGAAATATTCCCTCCTGGCATTTTTTACAATTTCTTTGATTTCATGTCTGCTTTCCGTAACAATTATCTTTTTCCCACTTGTAAGTGTGATAACCGTGTCCGGTGTCTCCTCGACCTGCTCTATCAGGCTGGTATTCACCAAAAGCTTTGAACCGTTGAGCTTTGTCACTTCTATCATGTCATATTTCCTTCCTTACCCGGGACGTTTCTTTAATCCCTCGTATCAGTATACTATGAAATGTGTCTCGTTTCAAGCAAAAGAAAATTTTGGTTGAAAAGTCTCAGTTCTAAGCCAGAAGCTGCCGCTTTCGCCCGATCATCTCGTCGATTCTCCCGATATATTGCGTGACGTCCTTCACATTCTCACACCGCTCGATCAGTCCGTCATTATGCACCCGCTTTGAGATGCTCCCCGCACCAAGCGCCACTATGGTCTGCACTTCCTCCATAATGAGAATATTGTAAATACCATATTTCCCTTCCCGTGCATATCCGACATTCTCAAAATTGCCGGACATGTTTTTCTGACGGTAGAGATAATAGGGCTGCATCTTCATCGCTGCCGCACCCTCTGCCGCAATCGCCATCGTATCATCCGTATTGCGTAACGTCGCTATCCCGTTCTCTTCAATCCACTGACTCATTTTTGACGCGCGTTTTATCGCAAGCGAATGCACTGTAAGACTGTCGGGCGAAAGCTTCTTAATTTCCTCCAGTGTATGTGCGACATCCGCTTCAAGCTCCCCGGGCAGCCCTAAGATAATATCCATATTGATATTGTCAAAGCCCTCTGCACGCGCCATCGCAAAGGCATCCTTTACCTGCTCCACGGTATGCTGCCGTCCGATTGACCGAAGTGTTTCGTCCTTCATCGTCTGTGGATTGACGGAAATTCTGGTCACGCCATGCTTTTTGAGTACCGCCAGCTTTTCCGGCGTGATACTGTCTGCGCGCCCTGCCTCCACGGTAAACTCGCTTACCATGCTGAAATCAAAACATCCCCGTACCTTGCCAAGCAACCTGTCAAGCGCATTTGCCTCAAGCGTTGTCGGCGTACCGCCGCCTATGTAAACGGTATCGAGAATTTTATCCCTGTAGGCCTCCGCCACAAAATCAATCTCCCGAAACAGCGCCCTCAGATATTCCCCCGTGCGCTTCCTCCACGCCGCGATCGGATAGGACGTGAAGGAACAGTACAGACAGGTTGTCGGGCAAAACGGGATCCCGATATACAGGCTGTAACCGTCACGATAATGAAGCCCGCTCAGTATCTGCCGCTCGCGCTTGGCGATGTCAAGGCTTAACGCGGTCTTTTCATCACTGACCGCATGTGTTTCTTTCATCTGTGCGATAATCTCCTCATCACATATCCCTTCCTCCAGCATTCCCATGGGAATTTTCGTCGGACGGATCCCCGTGAGGTTTCCCCATGGCAGTGTTTTTCCCGTGTAATCACACAAGTCATAATATAATGAAAGTTTGTAGTCATTTTTTGTCACGCTTCCGGAGTTTTTATATGTATGCGCATATTCCTTCCTATACGCAATATCAAGCACCAGCTCCATTCCGTCATCCGAAAACCGTATTATAACCCGACTGTCACTGTCTTCCTGACCGTTCATCGCGCTTTCATTATACACTTTCACATCATGTTCCGGATAAAACGCTTTCAGCAAAGCATGCAGATCATATTGGTAATTCTCTCTATTTGTATAAACATTAATCATATTGCCATTCTCCCGTCCCAGCTTACATCACATGCAAATCTTCGAAGATAAGCGTCATATGCCGGTCATCCGTTTTTCTAAGCAAAAATCTGCCGGTCAAATCACTCTGTACGCCATTTAAAGGAACATCATACCAAATCTCCGCAATATCATTTCCCTGAAACCACTTGCAGTCATAATTGATGTCAATACTGTCCAAAATTTTGTCCTTATCCGGCATATCCTTCAAGGATGTAACTTTATAAAGGCATCCAAAATCCTTCAGTATTTCTTCCCTGGTACACCCTGCCAATCCATATCCGTACACTACAGACTCCAAAAGCTCCGGTGTCCATTCATTATCCTCATAATAATGCAGCGTATCATATGGTATCAGCTCCAAAGCTTCTTTATACCGTTCCTGTGCCATCAGCTCTGTCCACTCAACCAACACAACCTTAATTTCATCTTCCCTTGCGTGTACCGGTAAAATCTTCATCCTTGCTTCGCCCTTCCGAATCTTATAATCGCAAAATCCATGCCTATCCCAGGCAAGTAAAATCCATGCCTATCCCAGGCAAGTAAAATCCATGCCTATCCCAGGCATGGATTGTATTTTCTTTCATATCCTACTGTTGTTCTGTCCCCGTGGCCGGAATAAAGCTCCACATCATCCGGCAGCGTCATAATCCTTTCCCGTATCGAATCGCCAAGCTGCTTCATCGAGCCTGAATAAAAATCCGTCCTGCCTACCGATTCGTTAAATATCGTATCTCCGCAGAACAGCACCTTATCCGCTTCAACATAATAACAGCACCCGCCTTTGGTATGCCCCGGTGTATGGAATACTTCAAAGTCCACACCCGCCATCGTAAAGGTCTGCCTGTCAGTAAAATATTCGTCGGCCGCAAAGCCATACGCCGTACCAAACCACCCTGACAGATTTTTCTCAGGGTCCTGCAAAATCTCATCCTCGTCTTTATAGGCATAAATCTTAGCCCCGCTCAGCTCCTTGAGCCGTAGCGCACCGCCCGTATGGTCGCCATGACCGTGCGTCAGCAGGATACCTGCAATCTTCTCAATGCCAAGACTCTTGACATCCGCATACACGGTATCGCCCTGTGCGCCCGGGTCAATAATCACGATCTCATCCGCGCCCTCCCGATATACATAATAGCAATTTGTCTGACATGCACTAAGCACACGCCGCTTCACTCTTAAATCCGCCATATCAGCCCGTTGTCCTTTCAATATCTATAACGCTCTCTATCATTCTGATTTTATCAATAATGGTATTCAACTCCTCGCGGCTGCCAATTTCGAAGCTGATTGACATTGTCGCGATATCCTGTTTGTTCGTTCTGGTGTTCACAGCGCGGATGTCTATATTTTTCTCAGTAAAGGTTCTTGAAACATCCGCCAAAAGCCCGCTCCTGTTCTGCGCATAGATTGCGATTTCCGTCAGATATTTCTCCTTTCCGGTCTCAACCTCTTCCGGCTGCCATTCCGCGTCAATCAACCTTACTCTGTCAATATCCGGAAGGCTCAAAATATTGATACAGTCCGTCCTGTGAATCGAAATGCCTCTGCCTCTGGTGACAAAGCCCACAATTTCATCCCCCGGGACGGGAGCACAGCAACGGGAAAACCGAACGGCCACATCATGGATACCGCGCACGGTAATGCCATTCTTACTTTTGGAGTTGATGGGCCTGCCTGAGTTTCTTTCCTGTATTGCTGCCAGAAGCTCATCATCCGTGACCTGTTTCTTATGGTCCTTGTTATATATATCCTGCATCCGGTTGATAACCTGCCCCTCCTTGAGGGCGCCATGTCCGATTGCCGCAAGCACTGCTTCCCAATCGTTAAAGCCGTATTTATGCATCACCGCCGTCTGATATTCTGTCGTGAGCAGCTCCGCCGTATTGATATTCTTTGACTTGCAGTAGCTTTGAATCAGCTCCCTGCCTTTTATCACGTTATCCTCCTTCAGTTCGTTCTTGAACCATTGAAGGATTTTATTCTTCGCCTGAGAGGACTTCACGATATTCAGCCAGTCGCGGCTTGGCCCCTTGGCGTTCTGAGAAGTCATAATCTCAATGCAGTCCCCGTTATTAATCTTGTAATCATTTGTAACCAGCTTCCCGTTTACCCTCGCGCCGATCATCTTATTGCCCACGGCGCTGTGAACGCTGTACGCGAAATCTATCGGAGTCGAGCCGGCGGGCAAATTCTTGACGTCACCCGACGGTGTAAAGCAGTACACATGATCAGAAAACAAGTCCAAATCGCTCTTTAAAAGCTTTAAAAACTCCTTGTTATCCGACATGTCCTTCTGCCATTCAAGGATCTGGCTGAGCCATGCCAGCTTTTCCTCCTCGCCGCCTGTCGAAACCTTGCCGTCGCTGGTCTCCTTATATTTCCAATGGGCAGCAATTCCGTACTCTGCCACCTTGTGCATATCAAAGGTCCGAATCTGGATCTCGAAGGGCTGTCCGGTAGAACCAATCAGCGTTGTGTGCAGAGATTGATACATATTTGCCTTGGGCATTGCGATATAATCCTTAAACCGCCCCGGCATCGGCTTATACATCTCATGAATGACACCAAGCGCGGCATAGCAGTCCTTTACCGAATCCACAATAATGCGTACCGCGAAAAGGTCATAGATTTCCTCTATGGTCTTATTCTGGTTCTTCATCTTCTTGTAAATGCTAAAGAAGTGCTTCACACGCCCGTCTATCTGCGCCTTGATTCCCGCACCGTTAATATGGTCAGTCACCTCATCCACAATATCCTGAACATATTTCTCGCGCACACTCTTTCGGAGAGATATTTTTTCCACCAAATCATAGTACGCCTCCGGCTCAAGATACTTGAGCGATAAATCGTCCAACTCTATCTTTATCTTGGATATACCGAGCCGCTCCGCAAGCGGAGAATAAATATCCAGCGTCTCCCGCGCAATCCGCTTCTGACTCTCGGGGGACTTATATTTGAGGGTACGCATATTGTGGAGACGGTCTGCAAGCTTAATCAGAATCACACGGATATCCTTTGCCATCGCAAGGAACATCTTCCGCAGGTTCTCCGCCTGCAACTCCTCACGGCTTGCAGTTCTGTCCGGTGCGGCATCTCCCGTATACTGCAGCTGCTCCAGCTTCGTCACACCATCCACCAGCAGCTCCACATCGGGACCGAACTGCTCTCTAAGCTCTTCATTTGTCATAATGGTGTCCTCAACGACATCGTGCAAAAGCCCCGCCACGATTGTCTCCTTGTCAAGCTCAAGATCCGCAAGGATAATCGACACGCACAACGGATGTACAATGTAAGGCTCTCCCGACTTCCTGACCTGGTCCTTGTGCGCCTCACATGCAGTTGCATAAGCCTTGTCAATCATACTGATGTCGTCTGAGGGGTGATATTTGTGGACACGACGAATCAGACTCTGATACAATGTATCCGGCGTCTGAAATTCCTTAATATATTCAATTGTGCGTTCATCAGCTCTCAGGATCTTTGTCTTGCTTCCCTTTATGATCAGGGATTCCTCATAGCCCTCTTCCTTCGCACGATTCTCTTCTGCCACTGCAATCACCAGCCATTAAATATTTTATTTCCCTTCATAGGTTATCGCGGAATCCAACCGATAGCCGGCAATCCGCTCTCTTCCCTTCAATCCTGCAAGCTCCATCAGGACAACCACACCTACGACCTCTCCGCCAAGCGACTCAATCAGCTTGATCATCGCCTCCGTCGTACCGCCTGTAGCAATCAGGTCATCCACTACAAGCACCTTCTGTCCCTTTTGAATAGAGTCCTTATGCATCTCAATCGTCGCCGTACCGTACTCCAGCTCATACTCCACGGATACCGTTTCTGAGGGAAGCTTTCCCTTTTTCCTGATCAGTACAAACGGCTTATGATTATTATACGCAATCGGCGTGCCAAAGATAAAGCCTCTTGATTCAGCGCCCGCCACAACGTCATAATCCAAGTCCTTCACCAACTCCTGCATCTTATCAATGGCAAGATGAAGTCCGTCCGCATCCTGTAAAACGCTCGTCACATCACGGAACATAATCCCCTTTTCAGGAAAATCAGGTATTGTCCTAACGTATTCTTCCAACTTTTTCATAGGTTCACGCTCCAATCCGATAAATATATTAAACACTACAATTATATTCTTATTTTTTTGATAAGTCAATGAAATCTGTATTTGGCCTCACACCGCTTTTCCAGTTCCCTATAATACTCCTCGCTATTACATGGAATCGCCAAAGCACTCTGCTGCCAATCCGAAAGATACGCCGCATTGGCATTTTCCAATGCCCTTTGCCCATCAAGAAGCGTGGCAAGCGGTTTCACACGCCCTTCTATGGAATCCGCAAAATTCTGCAAAACGACGGTATATTCATTGCACTCCTGCGTAAAAGGAATCTTGGGATACATCTCCCAGGATGTTTTTGATACATGGGCCGTCGAAGTCTCATTCTGATAAACCGTAATAAACTGATTGTCCTCCACAACCAACTTGCCAAGCTCTCCATAAATCTCCAGACGATTGCTTCCCGGGGAATCACCTATAGACGAAAGGAAGGTTCCCCACATCCCATTCTCGTGTCTGAAAACATGCTGTCCTCGTCCGGAAAGATCACAACCTCCAGCATATTCTTCCTGATTTCCTGCAGCCCTGCGGCATTCCTACACGCAATACCATTGCAGCAAAGTCCGGCAGCCTCAGACCTCAAAAATGAGTACCGTAACGGAATGCGGCGCAAACGTATAGGTTAGTTCATTTGCGCTCACCGGAAGCCTCTCCGTCTGCGGCAGGATGTTGTCCGGATGTTCAAAGGTATTCGTCTCATCCGGTCTATGCCCCTTTAAGCACGCAGCCGTCACGCTGTTCTTGATTGCCCCATCCAGCGACAACAGCACCTCCTTTTCCTCTCCGGTGAGGTTCACCACCTTCAATATCGTTCTGTCACAGCTTCTGTCCACACCGGCAGTCACATACAATTCTTCCAGCTCAGGCAGGCGGTCAGCGGTATCGTTATAGAGAACCCCGTTCACCCATGTTCTTATCCTTCTGCCTTCAATCTCCAGCTCCGCGAAATATTCCATGTCCTCCACATGGAATATTCGATGTGAAATAACAGAGCTTCTTCCCGCATAGTAGGACGTCAGATTACAGTCCCAGTTATCCCAGCCGCCAAATTCCCACAGCAGCCGGTTTTTCTCATCCTTTTCCCCGAAAAAGATTTTCAGTCCCTTTCTCCCGGCCGTTCTCCGGAACCGGAAGGATACCTTATAGTGACCGCTCTGAATATCCGTAAGCAGATTTTTCCGATTGCTTTTGTCAATCAGGATATCAGACAGCTCCGTAACCTCCCCGGTATGGCAGTCTGTCACCTTTACTTCCCAAATTTTTCCTTCGATATCATTCCCCGTTATCACCAAGCTGCCTGTGATATCTTTCTCATCCACTACCGGAACGATTTCATCCAGATTTTTTGTCTCAAAGGAAACCGCATCCGTGCCCTGATTCTCCATGAAAAGCTTCTGCACATAATAGTTAGGCGTTTTCAGCACCGCATGATTGTTAAACCACAGCATATCCGGTTTCCAGTTCACATAATCCGCATTACAGAGCATGGGCGCATAACACGCCATCGCTACCGCCTTCGACCGTTCCAGATGCGTCATATAGGCGGCCTCTACCAACGCGTTATAGTACGTATTTCCCCATGACGCGTATTCTCCCAGAAATACCTTGGGTCCGTTTTCGTCATAATCCTCGTAATGGTGCATATTCGCCAGAAACCACTCCGGGGAGGAATAATAATGCTCATCGACCAAATCGGAACCATACCTGTTCGCAGAACGCCAGCCTGCCTCATAGCCTTCTCCCGACGCAAACGGCCCTGCGGTATTGATAATCTTAATGTCCGGATATTTTTCACGAATCGCCTTGTGAAAATACGGATACCGCTCAAAAAACCCGTCTCCAATCTCCTCGTTGCCGATACCAATATATTTCAGGTCAAAGGGCGCCTCATGCCCAAGCTCCGCTCTGATTTTACCCCAGCCCGAATCACTGCCGCCATTGGCAAATTCAATCAAATCCAGCGCGTCATCTACCCATTCGCCAATCTCTTCAAGAGGCACGCCGACGCCCTTATGAGGATTGAAGCCTCCCGGCAGTATCGGAACCGGCTCTGCGCCAATCTCCTCACAAAAACAGAAATACTCAAAATATCCGAGTCCAAGGGATTGGTTGTATCCCCAATTGTTTCGCCAGCTCGGGCGCTCCTCCACCTTGCCGATTGTCCGCTTCCAGCGGTACATGGAATTGTGGTCATGGTCATTCAGGCTGCCATCATGTACAAGACAGCCTCCCGGAAAGCGCAGGAACTTGGGATGCATCTCCTGCAACGCCTCGGCAATATCCTTTCGCAGGCCGCCCTTTTTCCCAAGAAAGGTATCCTGTGGGAAAAACGATACCATGTCAAGATCACATGTCCCGTCCGTCTCAAAGGTCAACACCAGCCGCCCGCAGGTGGTGGTATTTGACGCCTTTACCTGTAATTCGTATTTCTTCCACGCTTTGCCACTGACTTCGAGAACACCTTCCGCGCATACAGCAGCATCTTCCGCTTCTACCGTTACACGAATGCGGATGCTTCCTTCCACGCCGCCCGCAAACAAAGAGAAGTCGTAGTTCTTTCCCGCTTCCACGAAAAATCCGGTATTGTAGCCTTGATTGCAGACTGCGCTGTTCGATTGCGCTTCCACATGCAGATAATGCGGATTCTCAACATGCAGCGGTTCTTCCGAGAGCACCTCCCAGCGAATTTCCCCGCGCTTTTCCCATGCGGTCAGGGCATGGTACTCCTTCTTATCCGGCTCACAGTATTCAAACGAACGGTTCTGCACCATCTCCGCATACAGCCCGCCGTCCGCAGCGTGGTTGATGTCCTCAAAAAACAATCCGTATAATATGCCAAGTTCCTTGCAACGTTGATTCTGAAATATTTTTATCTGTTTCATTTCTTATCTCATCCTTTTTCTGATTGTGGGTTGGGGTAAAAGTGTGTGGTCTTTTATACTGATTTGATAATTGTACCATGTTTATATCTGTTTGATAATAGAAAATAAGGCATTTGGAGCAAATTTTTCTCCTTTTATCTTTCATGTTACCCGAAGTTGTTTTTCTAAGGAAACGCTTTCATAGCGTTTCCCTGATTCTCCACCAAAATAACCAAACAGGCAGTTACCCATACCGGATAACTGCCTTATAATTATGTAAACTCTGTTTTTGTGCAACGATGGAAATCCAAGCCGGCAACGCTCATAACTTATCTCCCTAAGCGGTCTTACCCTCAGCCACAACCACGGCCGCCTTCATTTCCTTCACATAATCGCAGACGGGTTTCACACAGTCCCTGCCATACTTCGCGATAAGCTTCACAATCGCGCTTCCCACAATCACGCCGTCAGAGTGGGAAGCCATCTCCTGCGCCTGCTCCGGCGTGGCTATGCCAAAGCCGATTGCGCAGGGAATATCGGAAACCGCCTTCACCTGACGGACCATCGCCCCGATATCGGTCGTGATTTTGCTCCGAACGCCGGTCACTCCGAGCGAGGATACGCAGTAGAGAAAGCCCTTTGCCTGCCGCGCAATCATGTCAATACGCTCCTTTGAGGTCGGCGCAATCATGGAAATCAGCTCGATTCCCGCTGCCGCACAGGCGCCGCTGACCTCCTCCCGCTCCTCAAACGGCACATCCGGCACAATGATTCCGTCGATACCGCACTCCGCGCATTTTCGGGTAAATTTTTCCGTCCCATAAGTATAAATAGGATTTACATAAGTCATAAATACCATCGGCACATCCGTCTTTTCGCGAAGTCGCTTTACCATGTCAAACAGCTTATCCGTGGTAGTGCCTGATTGAAGCGCCCGCACATCCGCCTCCTGAATAACAACACCCTCCGCAATCGGGTCCGAAAAGGGAATCCCGATTTCTATCAAATCTGCCCCCGCCGCTGCCATCTGCGGTATCAGCGCCTCCGTTGTCTCAATATCAGGGTCTCCCCCCGTCACGAACGCGATAAATGCCTTTTTATTTTCAAATGCCTTGCTGATTCTGCTCATCCCTAACCTCCGTTATTCAAAATACTCTATCCAAGATTCGTTATCTGAAGCTCTTTGTTCAAAATCCTGCACTGACCTTTAAGCTAATCAAAGATTTCCACGCCTCTGTATCTTGCAATTGCCGCCACGTCCTTATCGCCGCGCCCTGAAATGTTCACAACGATAATCTGATCCTTTCCCATGGACGGCGCAAGCTTTTTCGCATAAGCGATTGCATGTGCGCTCTCGATGGCCGGAATAATGCCCTCCATCCTCGAGAGATATTCAAACGCTTCAACCGCCTCATCATCTGTAATCGGCACATATTGGGCACGGCCTGTTTCCGCCAGATTTGCATGCTCCGGCCCGATTCCCGGGTAATCCAGCCCTGCCGAAATCGAGTATACCGGCGCTATCTGCCCATATTCATCCTGACAGAACAGGGACTTCATTCCGTGAAAAATGCCAACACTTCCGTTTGCAATTGTCGCGGCATTCTTGGGGTTGTCAACGCCAAGCCCTGCCGCCTCACAGCCGATTAATCTGACACTTGTGTCAGGTATGAATTCATAGAATGCACCCATGGCGTTGCTTCCGCCGCCGACGCAGGCGATTACCGCATCGGGAAGCTTTCCCTCCGCCGCCATAAGCTGCTCCTTGATTTCCTGCCCGATTACCTTCTGGAAATCCCGCACAATCATCGGAAACGGATGCGGCCCCATCACCGAACCGAGGACATACAGCGTATCATCCATTCTTGAAGTCCACTCCCGCATGGTCTCATTTACGGCATCCTTCAGGGTCATTGTCCCGGAGGTAACCGGATGCACCTTTGCGCCGAGAAGCTCCATCCGGTAGCAGTTCAGCGCCTGTCTGTCCGTATCCTCTTTTCCCATAAAAATCTCACATTCCATCCCCATCAGTGCCGCCGCGGTCGCCGTGGCAACGCCGTGCTGTCCTGCGCCTGTCTCCGCAATCACACGCGTCTTCCCCATTTTCTTCGCCAGAAGCACCTGCCCAAGCACGTTATTGATCTTGTGAGAGCCTGTGTGATTCAGGTCCTCTCTTTTGAGGTAAACCTTTGCACCGCCCAAATCCTTTGTCATTTTCTCCGCATAATACAACAGGGAGGGTCTGCCCGCATACTTCTCCATCAGCTCCTTTAATTCCCGCTGAAACTCCGCGTCATTCTTATATTTCTCGTAAGCCTCCTCCAGCTCCTGCACCGCGGGCATCAACGTCTCCGGTATATACTGCCCGCCGTATAATCCATATCTTCCCTTACTTCCTTCCATATTCATCCTCCAACTCTATCCGATTGTCAAACGCCTCTGACCAGATTGATAAAATCTTTTATTTTTGCTTCATCCTTCACACCGTCCGTCTCCACACCGGTGCTGACATCCACGCCGTAACACGCAGGCATACCATCCGTCCTCTGTTCGAGTATCTCCTTTATATTGGCAGGTGAAAGCCCGCCGGCAAGAAAATACGGCTTCACCGCCTTTCCCCGCGCGATACCCTGCCGCAGCCCCTCCGCAAGAATATCAAGTGAAAAACGCTCTCCCGTACCGCCAAGCGTTCCCTTTTTATAGGTATCAAAAAGCATGTAGTTCGCCTCCTGCGACATCCGCTCCGCGACCTGCTCCCCGCTCTGAACCTTTACCGCTTTTATGACAGTTGTGTCGGTTTCTTTTTTCAGCTCCCTGATATACTCCTCCGACTCATCCCCATGAAGCTGCGCGACATCTATAATCCCCCGGCTGCACAGGCTGATGACATGCGCAATCGGTTCATTTACAAATACGCCTACCGCCCGAATGTCCTTATTCAGGCTCTGCTTCATCGCAAGCGCCTGTTCATCCGTAACAAAGCGTTTTGTGGGCGCAAACACAAATCCGACATACTCCGGCAGATACTTATTGACTGCCGCCACATCCGCAAGAGTCTTTAACCCGCATATTTTTATCCGCGTCATTTGGTTGACCTCTCCCTTCTATGCTCTCATGTATGCTTACTGCGCGGTAGAGCATGCAAGCCTATCCCCGTAATGTGCGCAACATCTCTGCCTTATTCTCACTGCGCATCAGCGTCTCCCCGACAAGCACACCGTTGACGCCTGCCTCCCGCAATGCCTGAATATCTTCCGCCGTCCGTATTCCGCTTTCCGCCACAAACAAAATGTCCTTCGGAACCTGACCGCGGAGCCTTATGCTGTTATGGATATCTACGGTAAAGGTCTTCAGGTCTCTGTTATTTACGCCGATCATCCTTGCGCCTGCCGCAATCGCATGTGCGATTTCCTCCGCGTCATGCGCCTCGACCAACGCCGAAAGCCCAAGCGTATCGCAGATCCCCTTATACTCCTTTATCGTCTCCGTGTCCAGAAGCGCCGCAATTAAGAGCACGCAGGACGCGCCGAGAAGCTTCGCCTCATAAATCTGATAGCTGTCAATGATAAAGTCTTTCCGGATGGTCGGTATCGAAATCGCGTCATTGATTTCCCGCAGGAATTTATCCTCTCCCTTGAAATAATCCGGCTCTGTAAGCACCGAGATACAATCCGCTCCCGCCTTGTCATAGTCACGCGCGATGTCCAGCTACGGGAACTCCTCCGCGATAACA
>CAMWYL010000002.1 GCA_947178465.1 uncultured Lachnospiraceae bacterium
GCACAGGAAGATGGACACAAGCAGGAGGAGCATTCTCACCATATGAATTATTGCACAACCCCGGATGGAAGGGGTTCGGTACAACCCCAAAAAGTATTTTTAAATTGACATTGCCATAAAAGGCATTTTAGAATATGGGAGAAGAGGGGGATTCCCCATCTCAATAAAAAGGAAAGAAGGTATTTGCGATGATATTTCTTTATGAGATATGTCCTCATTGTATGAAGCAGTTAATTGAAAGAAAGCAACCCATAGAAGATAATGATAGTGTTAATTTTTGCCCGAAATGTGGGAAAAAGATGGTGTGGGCATGTTATGGGGAGCAGAAAACGGATAATACGGTATATAAAATTATATTAAATGATGCTTCATTATCGGACAATATGGATCAGGAAAACCGCTTTCTGTCTGCCTTAATGAAAATAGGTGATTGTGACAGGGAGGAAGCCTTACAAAGATATGGAACGAAGGACAGCGTTATTTTTGAGGGGAATGTAAGCGATGCGTATGTAAGTATGGGGCTATTGGATGGGTTCACTTCATGGATTCATTATACGGTGGTGCCTGAGTTCCCGTTTGAAAGGTTCTTGAATCCTTTTGTCAGTATTTGTCCCAACTGTGGCAGTGATACGATATATAAGACAGAGGATATTGATAATCCGCCGAATTATATGAAAGATGGCTTTTTTTGTGAGAACTGTAACGAGTGGGTGATGGTTGCAGCAGTACCTAAAGAGGAGGATTATATGGATAATCTGCCGCCTAAGACGGAATGGACGGAGGAGGACATACAGGACCTTATAGCAGCAAATCCCGGACTTACGGTAACTGCGGAGGAGATGAATGCCCTGAACTGAAAATACAGTATCTGAAACGGATAAGGTTTATGGGAGCATTTAAACGGTATCTTCAATGCTGCTTTCTGAATTTAGTTTCCAATTACATATGAAACCGGGGGAAGTATTCGCTTCCCCCGGTGATGTTATAAAATGCCATATTCCTCGAACAGTTCTTTTCTGAAGTCAATGTCCTCGGACGCGCGTTTTAAGTCCTCAATGCGGTTTTCTTCAAGGAGAAGCTTGGTTAAGGCGGCCATATGTTCACTGCCCCTTTTGAGGCCTTCCTTGAGGCCTTCCTTGAGACCTTCTTCACGACCTAATTCAAGATTTTCTCTGTCTCTTTGTAATAAAGTCATGTATTCAACCTCCATATCCTTGTTCTGCTTTACTTCGGTTACTCTTTTATGGATTTCCTTGACCAGCGGACTGGCAGCCTGTGCTGCAAAGGTATCCGTGCTGTTTTCGATATAAGTCAGAAATTCCTTCATCTCGGCATCCACATCATCCATTTCACCTCTGGTACTCAGAAAAATCTTTGTGGTTTTCTCATATTGTAACATAGTTTGTCGGCTCTGTCATTAACGGATGCGGGAGTAACCTCAAAGGCAGTTCTTTTTCTGACGGACATTTTTCATAATCGGCGTGATAACCGCGAAAGGATGGATGGCGCCTGTCGGAGACGGTTTTTGGGCGTATTTCCAATACAGATCATGAATGATAATAAAACGGTTAAAATAAAGGCTTCAAAAGCGGCTATTGCAGTGGTATGATTAATTTGTTGTCCGTAGTGTGAATTGAATTATGTTTATCTATATGGTATGTTGATGTGATTTTACCGGAGACAAAAAATATTTCCGGATGCATATGATACTCTGGCAATCTTTGACAGGGACGGGCGATTGGCATTTGTTATGAATGATCATGGTAGGATTGTTGAGATGTATTAAAATTTTAACGGAAAAGCACATCGCCCACGGAGGGCATCTGATTCCGCAGTGAAGGATGGATAATGAGAGGGGATTTAGTTCTTTCAGGTTGAGTGATTCCGTGATATATTTGTAGAAAACAGATTGGATGGGAAGCAACCGGGGACAGGGTCTTGGTGATGGTCAGGGAACGGGAATAAAGGGAATAGAACAAAGGAAGAGTACCGGCAGGAGGTTTTGAGACGTCCGAAGTTTATTAAATTTATTTTCCGTTTCAATAAGTGAAGTTCAGATACAGAAACAGGGAATTGCAGGTAAATGCAGTTCCTTTTTTTGCGTTCATTTCGTTGAGTAAATTGCTCTATAAATTCTCTGTTTCCTGTGTTAATGTTAAGTCGTACTTATCCATTGGAGGGGATGCAATATGACAAGAAAAGAACAAAAGGAAGCCAGGAAATCCCAAATTATTCAGGTTACATTGGATTTGTTCGTGGAACGCGGATACTATGGGACGAAAACAAGTCAGATATCCAGAAGGGCAGGAATTAGTGAGGGACTGTTGTTCCATTATTTTCCCACAAAGGAAATTCTGCTGGAGGAGCTGATTAACATCGGGCTTGAAGGGATGCGCATGCCGATGCAGATTAAGGCAAAGAATGGTCTGGACTTTTTCTATCAATTTACCGCAATGTTGTTTTTGCAGGCAGAGAAAAATTCTCTTATTGCGAAGATGTTTGTATTTATGGGGCATGTGGTATTGGCAGAGGATATACCGGAAAAGCTTCGTAAGCTGGCGTCCTCTGTAGATACCATTGCATACTGCCGAAGGTGGGTGGAAGAAGGACAGCAGGACGGCAGTATTCGGAAAGGAGATGTAATGTCATTGTCAAATATGTATTGGTGTTCTATTCATGGCATTATGGAGCAGTATGCTTTACATCCCGAAGTTCCGTTGCCGGAAGCGGGGTGGGTGGTAGGTATGCTGCAAAACGAAGTGTGAAGGTTAGAACAATTGATTTACAGGAGGGAAACTATGAGTGAGAGTAAGAAGAAAATTGTAATTGCAGGTGGCGGTATTGCGGGGCTTACCGCAGGAATTTATGGAAGGCTGGCAGGTTATGAGGTAGATATTTATGAAAAAAATCCCGTAGCAGGCGGTCAATGTATGGGATGGAATCGGAAAGGCTGTCACATTGATAACTGTATTCATTGGCTCACCGGAACAAAGAAAGGGACCGCTCTGCGCAGGGTATGGGAGACAGTCGGAGCATTGGAGGAGCATACGGAGTATGCGGACTGTGACAGCTTTTATACGAGCATTGCAGGGGATTCGCGTGCAACGCTGTGGAAAGATTTAGAAAGGACGGAGGCGGAGCTTCTCCAATTATCACCGGAAGATGAAAAGGAGATAAAGAAATTTATAGAGCATGTGAAATATGCGGCAGAATGTGAAATACCGGCCGAAAAGCCTATGGATGCCATGGGAATTGGTGATTATATTCGTATGGGGGCTTCCATGGCAGACATGCCAAAGGTGACGAAGGAATATGGCTCCATTGACTTGCAGGAGATGGCCGGACGCTTCAGGCACCCTGCACTGAAGGCGCTGTTTACAGACTATTTGCCAAAGGAATATGTTGCAAGTTCATTTCTTGTTTCCTATGCCACTATGGCATCCGGTAACGGTGAAATTCCATTGGGGGGTTCTTTGGCAATGACAAACCGTATGGTGAAGCGTTTCCGGCAGTTGGGCGGGAAATTACACTGCAATGCTCCGGTATCACGGATTCTGATAGAAAACAAGAAAGCAGTGGGAATTCAAACAGCAGATGGAAAAACCGTGTTGGCGGATTATGTGATTTCCGCAGTAGACACTATGGAAATGTTTGGTAATCTGATTGGAAAAAAGTATATGGATGCAAAATGGCAAGCCTGTTATGAAGATACCGATAAATATCCTCTTTTTAGTGCGGTTCAGGCTGCATTCATCATAGATCAAAATGTATATGATGAGAAAGGAACTGTTTTCTTTGACTGTCTTCCTTTTGAAACAGGGGGAAAGAAAGTTGACAGAATTTCGGTGAAAAGTTATGAATATGAACCGGAATTTGCTCCGACGGGGAAAACCGTGCTTCAAGTAAACGTACCGCAATTTGATAAGGAATACCTGTACTGGAAAGGATTGTCAAAGGAGGAATATGAAGACCGGAAGAAAGAGTCAGTAAGGGCAATAGAAGAGCGGCTGTTAATACAGTTTCCCAAGCTTCGCGGACATATGGAATTTCTTGACTGCTGGACACCGATGACCTATGAACGATACTGTAACGCATATCATGGAGCATATATGAGCTTTATTACGCGAAAGGGAGTAAAGTCATTTCGTGTTAAGGGAATGATAAAAGGGATAAAAAATCTGTATATTGCCAGTCAGTGGATTATGGCACCGGGGGGACTTCCTGTGGCAGTAACGGCAGGGAAGTTTGCTATATGGCGGATTGCCGGAAAAGACAGAAAAAAGCTTTCAATATTTTAAGAGCACGTAACAACGTGAAATGCCGTGCATGTGTTTTTTGTATAGGAAATTACTTGACATATATAGATTGCCGATATATAATACAAAACATGATATATAGATAATCGATATAAAACAGAAGGGAGTTTTTACCATGGCAATCGACAAATCACTGATTTCCGGGAGCACGGCGATGCTTTTGCTGCGACTGCTGGAGGACAAGGATATGTACGGCTACGAGATGATAGAAAACCTTGAGAAGCGGTCGAAGAATGTATTTACGCTGAAGGCGGGGACGCTTTATCCGTTGCTGCATTCGTTGGAAGAAAAGCGCTATCTGAACTCGTACGAGCGCGCGGTGAACGGGAAAATGCGCAAATACTACAGCATCACAAAGGAGGGGAAGAAATATCTGAGTCTCAAAAAGGATGAGTGGGAGGAATACCGGACCGCTGTTTGTGATGTACTTTGTGCGGGTTGTTAGGAGGAATGTGGTATGGAAGAATTCATAAAGACGATTACGGAGCAGATTCGATATGAGAAGGTAAGGAATCATGTGGCAAGGGAGTTGTCCGACCATATTTCGGATCAGGCACAGGCCTATGAAGCATCCGGCGAAAGCCATGAGAAGGCGTTGGAGCGGGCTGTCCGCGAGATGGGAGATCCTGTGGAGATCGGCGTCGCGCTTGACCGCATTCATCGTCCCCGGACCGATTGGAGAATGCTTGTGATGGCGTTTGCATTCAGCATATTGGGGTTGATTATCATGTGTACGGTGGGCGGTCTTTCGGAGTATTATTCTGTTGGAAAGCAGTGCTTTTTTACCGTGTTGGGGTTTGGCGTAATGATAGGGATTTATTTCCTTGATTACAGCTTTATCGGCAAATACGGACTTGTGGTGTATCTTGCGTGGACGACCGTTTTCATTCTGTACAGCCTGACGGGGCAAAGAATTTACGGAAGAGTACCGGCGCTGTCCATTGCTGCTTATCTTTATGCGCCGATTTTTGCGGGAGTGTTGTATCGTTTTCGGGGAAAGGGGTATGCGGCGGTGTGCAAGAGTCTTGCGCTGCTTCTTCTGACCGTGACGCTTGTGGTAAAATGTGCGGAGAACATTCCCGCAACAGTAAATTTGTACTTTATATGCAGTGTATTGTTGGTTTTTGCGCTTTGGGACGGTTGGTTTCAGGTCAGCAGGAAATGGACATTCGTGGTTTTGTTTGTGATGCTTATCGCGATACCGGCGCTTATGACAGGTTATATTCTCTTCTTTGGTGCAGGCTATCGCGCGATGCGGCTGCGGGCTTTTTTGAACCCGCAGGCATACGCGGCCGGCGCAGGATATCTGTATAATATTATTCAGGAAATCCTTGCAAATGTGAGATGGGTCGGCGGAATGCCTGTTGACGAGGCATCTGTCAGCAGCGTGATCATGCGCGAAAACGCTTTTCTGCCATTACATCTGGCGGCAAGGTATGGGCTGCTTACGGGCTTCGTGCCGATGTTGGCGTTTGCCTTGTTCATTGTACGCGCGGCCCGCATTACGGTCCGTCAGAAGAATCGACTCGGACGAATGGTGGCCGCGGCCTGTGTGCTTGTATTTTTTGTGAATTGCATCGAGGGGCTGTTTCTCAATGTAGGGCTGTATCCGATTACCTCGATAACGCTTCCGTTCCTGTCCCACGGCGGCGCGGCAACCTTAACCTACGCGGTCCTGACAGGATTTCTCCTGAGTGTCTGTCGGCATGAGAAGCTTGTGCCGGACAGCCTGTCTCAGAAGGAATGGGGTTGGCGGCTGAGTCTGAATCCGGAACGCCGTGTGAACGAGTAGGGATATTTATTCTATGGGAATCCAGAGGTCGACATCCCATTCGGTATGTCGGATGCGGATTCCGGACACGTCCGTTAAGAGCATCGGGGAGTCAAACAGCAGCATCATGGTGTAAGTGGAATCTCCGCTCTCGTTTATGTGGGCGGGTACATAGCAACCGCCATTTCGTGACAGCGTCACAGGCTCCCCGTCCTTCTGAATAATGGAGGTATTGTAAAACCACAGGTGGGAGAGTTGTCCGGAACAGGCCTTGCCCTCTTCATTCATTGTACCTGTGAAGCAGAGAGATAAAGGCGAAAGCGTTACGCTGTCCACAGTGATTCCCTTCAATTGATATGGGGATGCGTCCCCGGAGGCCTCCTTTGCCTGAAACAGAGATGCATCTACGGGGATGCTTTTACAGTCCAACATGTTTTCAAGTGTAAAGCTGCTAAGGAGCTGCTCGGTGATATCACCGGTTTCACTTGTCTCTGTCCGGGCAATCCGGATATTGTCGCCCGTTTCATAGACTTCCTTTTCAATGCTGAGCAGATAGCTTCCGGTCAGGGTGCCGTCTGCCGTGACTTCGGGGTTCAGCGTGGTAAATCTGCTCCCCGTGGATAACTTCTTTTGGTCTGCGTAGATACTTGGCTCGGAAAGCTCGGTATTGAGGAGTGTTTGGTATAGCGGCGTATTTTCGATGGTTTCTCCCGCGGTCAATGCAAACTCTTCGGTGGGGTGGAACGTAAACGGAATCAGAAGATAATGTTCGTCGTACAGCGCAGCTTCCAATCGAAGTGTTCCATGTTCCATCGGGATTTCATTGTCCAGTGCGTTACCGTATTGCTCATAGATGGATTTCCGGTCATCGGTCAGCTCCTTGTCATTGCCGGTAAGAAAATCCATTGCCGTGGCGATTTTCTCCGCAATCGACAGATTTCCCGCGGCAAAAACGGTCATGCCTGACAGCAGAAGCACACTCGCGCAGACGGCCACGCGGAAGGAAAGACAGGTCCGGATGCGGGCCCTTTTATTCTCCGCAGAGTCTTCTAATTGGTTCCATATTTTGTTTTTCTGATTTTCTGTTAAGTAAATTCGGTGATAGGTTTCTTTAAATAATTCCCGGTTCATTTTTACATCTGCTCCTTTCCTGATAAAAATGAGGTTTCCCTTAAAATTTCCTGCTTCATTTGCTTCCTTGCCCGCGTAAGTCTGGCGGATACCAGATTTGGCGTGATATGCAGGAGTGCTGCAATATCCTTTACGGAGTATTCCTCATAATAGCGCAGATAGAGAATAATGCGGTACTTTGAGGGAAGCCGCGACAGCAGCTCATACAGTTCACTTTCCTCCGTATATTGGGGCCGTATTGCAACCTGCTCCGCTTCCTCCAACGGTCCGACACGCCTCATCCATGCGGAGGAGAAAAGGCTTTTGCAGCAATTGACGGTTACACGGATAAACCACGCTTTTTCGTGTTCGCGGCTCTCAAAGTGCGGCCTTTTTCTGAGATATCGCAGAAATACATCCTGAACGATATCCTCCGACAGGTGGGGTGGATGCCCGTAGGAGATGGAGATTCGATATACCATGTCGGCATAGCGTTCAAACAGCTCCTTGTCTTCACGATTTGTATCCATAGACACTCCTTTCTTTTGAATGCAACAGGACAACGCGTGAATGGTCGTTGTCTGATTTTTTCGGCGTTCATATAGAATACTTCCCGGAACGTTGAAATCTGACAAATAATTATAAATAATTTTATAGAAAAATTTGCAAACAAAAAATGATAAGGATATAATAATAAAATATCCGGCTTGCCGGTTTTGATGAAACATTGCTTTACTGCAAAGGAATGAAAATCATGGAACATGAAAAGTTTGAAAAAGAAGAGGTATCCCCTGCGGAGCCGGCGGAAAATATCAGGCTTGAAGGGATAAGCATTATTCTGCCGTCCTTCAATCCCTCTGAGCGGTTTGATATGGTGGTGGACGGGCTTCTGGCGGCGGGATTTTCGGATATCATTATTGTGGATGATGGCAGCCATGACGGCAGCAAAGCGCACTTTGAAAGGGCTGCCCGGTATGACCGATGCCATGTACTGACACATGAAGAAAATAAGGGAAAGGGCGCTGCGTTGAAAACGGCCTTTTCGTATCTGCTGCGCAATCATCCCGATGCGGTCGGTGCCGTTACAATCGACGGAGACGGGCAGCATCGGATAAAGGATATTCTCAATTGCGCCTATGCGTTGAAGGACAATCATACGCTTGTTATGGGCTGCCGCGATTTTTCCGCGAAAGGGATACCGGCAAGAAGCCGCATGGGGAACCGTATTACCTCGATATTATTTCGGTTCTGCTGTGGGATTCGGCTGTCAGACACGCAGACGGGACTGCGTGGTATCCCCCAATGCCTTATCCCGCAAATGCTGGAAGTCCGCGGCAATCGTTTTGAATACGAAACCAATGTGCTTTTAGAGCTGAGCCGCAGTCATGTCAGGTTTCTTGAGATACCGATTGAAACCGTTTATGAGGATGAAAATAAGGAGTCGCATTTCAGACCCCTGATGGATTCTGTCAGAATCTATCGTTTTATCATTGTTTATGCATTATCCTCTCTGGCAGGCACCCTGGCTGACCTGCTGCTGTTTTATGGCGCGCTTCGTTTACTGGAGGCAATTCCGCATGAAACGGCGATTATAATCTCAACGGTTATCGCCAGAGCGTGTTCCTCCTTTCTGAACTTTAATATAAACAAAAAGGCGGTATTTTCCGGCAGGACCGGATATATCAGGACCATGCTGCGTTACTATATGCTCTGCATCCCGCAAATGCTGATTTCCGCAGCACTTGTTACGCTGATTTCAAGGCTGTTTGGAAACAGTGCCTCCGGAATAACAACAATTGTCAAGGGCTGTGTTGATACCTTCCTTTTTTTCCTCAGCTTTCGGATTCAGCAGTCGTGGGTATTTCAGTCCCCCAAAGATTAAAAGAATGCGGTTTTATTCAGCACTCGGACAACCTTCCATGCGCCGTTGTACTTTACGAAGATAAACAGATAGCTGTTTGTATTTCCTGCGGCGCTGTCGTCCGCCAACACGAAATCAACCTGACAGGTAAACAAATCCTCCGAATAGGGGGTGTACGCGCTGAGACTGACGGATGAGGTCTTGCTGTCCTTTGCCCATTGAATGGAGGTTCTCGCCTGAGCAGCTCTGTCTGCGGCCTCGGATCCGGGAACCAGATAGGAAACATATCTGCTGTAATTAGCCGAAAGGTCCTGGCCGCGATTACCGCTATAGGCCATATAGGCATCGAATACCGTTAAAATATAAGCGGAAAGCGTATCAGAGGGAGTGTCCCCGATTTCACAGACATAGGCGGTATCCTCTATGGTACATTCCATTGTCTCTCCGTTTTCGGACAGGACCTGAACCTCCGGCGGCATGACAAGCCCCTCGATTGTGTAAGTGGTCTGTCCGGGAACAAAAGGGACGAAATCCTCTATTCCTTCGAAATCCTTGTGCGGGCTTGTTTCAAGCCGGGCATTGTCTTCGGTCAGCAAAATGCCGTTTATCATAACCGTGCAGCCGGTGGGGACAGTGATCGTGTAATCACTCATATAAGGCACATAATAATACGAGGAACCTGCGGTATAGGACAGCACAAGTGCATTTCCGTTATCATCTTCAACCGTAATACCGTCCGGCTCATAAATATCATTGAGTTCATATTTGTCAAGGTGGGGTGCATCCGCGCGGTTTTCATCAAAAACGCCAAGCTGCAGCGCTTGGGCATTCTCCCATACCGGATACTTCGTCCCAATCGGCGCGCCGTTTACAAGGATAACGGCATTTTGCGGGATATAAAGGCACAATTTGCTTTCGGCAAGGCAAATGCTGTCCGGTTCCCATGTGTGATATCCGAATGAAAGCGCTTCGCCGCTGCGCAGGCGCGCGACAAGTACCTCCGTATCACCAAAGCGGATGCCATATGTAGGAACCGCTTCCGTGTAGAGGTCCATTTTCTTGTAAAAGCTGACCGTTTCCAGGTCAAGGGTATCCACATAGCGCGCACTGAGTCCCTGTTCCATAAGAAACTCGCGCCAAAAGCTGCTGTCTGCTTCACTGACCAGCTCAGCGATCCTGTTATCGGGACGCGACTTTTCGTAAGCATCCATCCGAAACCATAACAGCGAAAGACAACCGATCATTATCACAGACAGAAGCGCCATATAGACGGTAAAGCCTATGGCAAATTTGTTTTTTTTGTGAATCGTTTTTGATTTCTTTGCGGAATTTGTCATCATTATCCCACCTCTGTGCACAAGCTATTTTTTGACAAGAAATGTGGTAGGCAGCGGTCTTGCTCCCTTGACGGAGGCATTGATATTGAGCGCTTCCCCGTTATAGATCATCTCTGAGGAGGAGCCGCCGTCAAGATTTGCCGCATTGACCGCGCCATGCTCCAGCATGATGCTGATAAGGTCCTCATAGGTCGCGCCAAGGCTTGTCACCTGCCGTCCGTCCACGACAAGCAGAAGAACGGCGCCGTCCGCACGCTGCCCGATGGCTGTCCGTGGATTTACGCCGCTTACGGTAATATTGCCGTTACTCAGGGGTTCGCCGTTGACGATTAATGCCGGACCAAAGCTGCATGCCCATTGCAGTCCGGAATCGAGTGCTGCCCGGCCTGACATATAACCGACATGAAGAATTCCCTCCGCGTCAAAACCGATTACGGTGGACATGGTGTCGGCGCTTCCCCATGTAAGCGTCCCGTCGGTTATCACGATACCGCTCGGCGTCCCGCCGGTACCGGTACCGTTCGGGTCGTCGAAGCCGCCGGCGTTGATGCCGCCTATGGCATCGTATTTTTCTATCATCTTTGCCAGCGTCAGTCCCCTGCCCCCAAAGGAATCCGGAGTTCCCACAAAAATTCTGGTCGGGTCCTGAACGATCATCAATATGCCTCTGTATGACGCTCCGGTAATCTCGACAAATTCTATGCCGTTTTCTGTGTTGCCGGTATCCCCGGCGCTCTCCGTGTTCTCTGCGGACGTCTCTTTTTTGGTCGCGGATATGCTTATAAGAGAGGTATCCATGTCCGCTGTTTCAACAATAATCTCTTTGCTGCCGATAATTTCTTCGACTCTTTCCTCCGGGAGGAAAATGTCCACAATAAAGCCGATGGCGCTGGTTTCCTTCAGGGAACGCGCAAGCAGCTCCTGTGCGCTCTTTGACGGTCCGCACAGGACAATATATACCGTTCCGATAATCGTAAGCAGAAGCATGAACAGCGTACTGAGAAGAACCAAAAACGTCCGCTTTATTATGGTGGTTACCTTATTCTTTTTCACGTCAACCTCCATGATGCCGCTTTATGGCATTTTTTATTTGATAGGAAAATGCAATAGTGTGAATCATTATCATCGCTGCCGAGCGACGATTTTTTAAACCGATACTTATTTTATCATTTTTCAGCGGGTATATCAATTTAATTATTTCCCTGAATTATTTTGCATTTTGTTTTCTGAAATTTTCAGATTTTTATTCCATTTTATTTGAATCGGGTGTACAATTATAATATAGCTATGGGAGCAGCCAAATATTAAACGATAAGGAAATGTGGAATGGATAAGGTAAATATTACGGAATATAAGCCTCAAGCGGGCAAATATATCGCCTATTACGGAAAGGCTTCCTTGCGGAAGGATTACTTTTTTGTGGACGGCGATGAGAGCTTTTATCATTTTGTCGGGAAGAATTCCTGCTACTCAATGTTGGATCTGCTGCATCCGGAGGATGTAGAGGCATTTGTCCGGACAGTCGAAAAGCTCTCCGAGGGACGGCAGTATGCCATTGTACGGATGAAAAATTCAGAGAACCTCTACCGGCTGCTTTACATGGAGCTTTGGTTGAACGGAAAGATAATTGACGGGTATCCGTCCTTTAGTTTTGAATTCTGTAATTTTATGGAAATCAAGGGAAGATATATCACCTACACGGAGATTGTAAAAAAATACAGGGAGTTTATGAGCCTTTCCTCTCTGATGTATTTTGAATACACTCCGGCCACGGATGAGGTGAATGTTTACCGCTATGTCAATGTCAAGAGCGAGCCGTTGCTGAAGGTGTCGCTTGAGGAGTTGCACCGTAATGTGAATGTTCCCGGCAAATACAGCCCGAGGCAGCAGAGTGAATTTGAGGTGCTGTATGAATTCCTGAAGAAGGGCGTTGACCACTTTCATACGACGGTCGATATCAGCATGTTTTTTGAGGGGAAGCAGGGCTGCGGCGACTTGAAGGGCAGCGCGTACTATAAGGATAACGCACTTGCGATGATTGTGGGGATTATTGATATCATAGGTGCGGAAGCCGAGGAAAAGAAGTATTACCTGACGGACAGCGCGATTGACCCCGGGACGGGGCTGTTCAACAAGCGTGCCATCCATGAGTATGCGATTGAGAAGCTTCAAGAGGGGAAAAGCGTGTATCTTGCAATGATGGACGTGGATGACTTTAAGAAGATAAACGACGGCTACGGGCATATGTTTGGTGACGAGGTTTTGTCGAAGGTGTCGGAAATCGTTCGAAGCGCGGTGGATTCACGCGGCATGGTGGGAAGATTCGGCGGCGATGAGTTTATGATTGTGTTTGACAGCGTTTCCAATGAGGAGGAGCTGCGCCGGATTCTCAAGATTATCTCAAAACATGTGGAATGGGCGTTTCAGGATATCAAGGATTCCCTTAGAATCACGCTTTCCTGCGGCGTATCGAAGTCACCGGAGGACGGGGCGGACTTTGAGGAGCTGTTCCGCAAGGCGGACAAGGCACTTTATATCGCGAAAGAAAAAGGGAAAAACAGATATATCATCTATGACGAGAAAAAGCATGGAAATGTTGTGGATGAGGCGGCGGATGAGCGCAGCATCGGCATCAAGGCCGTTGTGAGCGATGAGAAAAAGGCTGCCGAGATGTCGGAGCTTGTCGTGGCGCTTCATCGAACGGGTGCGGAGGCGCTCGGAGAGGCGATGGAAAAGCTGCGCAGCTATTTTGACATTGACGGGGTTGCCGTTTACAGCGGATCCGATTTGCACAGAGTACAGGCTTCCGGCAGGTACATCCATCCGATTGAGGAGCTTTCACATGCCCTTGAACCGGCATACTTAAAGCTGTTTGATGCCAACGGCGTATACATGGAGGGTAAGGTTGAGCGTCTGAGCAGTATGTGTCCTGAGATTTACAGGCAGTATGAGCTTCAGGAGACCAAGAAATTTATACAGTGTGCGGCATTTCGGGATGGGAAGCCGGCGGCGCTGGTATCCTTTGACTCCTTTAACAGAATACCGAAGACAGGGGCCACCGACTTTGGATTGATTACCATTGTGGGCAGGCTGATGGCGGAGGTGGCATGCGGGCTTAACTAGCCCGCATTTTTTGAGTGCAGATACTTTTCGCGGGTAGCAAGTCCGCCTCTGATGTGGCGTTCGGATTTGTTGACATCCAATACGGCTCTTGCCTGCTTCGCAAGAGCGGGGTTTACCTGCATGAGCCGTGAGGTAACATCTTTATGTACAGTCGATTTGCTGATGCCAAAAGCCTTGGCAGTCTGTCTCACAGTTGCATTGTTATCGATAATATAAATAGCGATAGAGACTGCTCTTTCCTCGATATAATCCTTCATAATCTAAAAAAGGGTTCTCCTTTTGCAATCATTTGTACATTCTATGAACAGGAGAAATCATTTATGAAGGATTTTCGGATTTTGGTGTAATAGAGGATTCCTGTCAAATCGGCAAGCCCCCAGCCGATGGGGATGGACCACCAGATGCCGGCAACGCCGATTTCGGGAATTGCCGAAATTGTATAGGACAGAGCGACACGGGTGCCAAGGGAAATGACCGTGAGCACGACGGACATTGCAGGCTTTCCGAGCGCACGATACAGCCCATAGAACAGGAAAAGGCATCCGATTCCGCAGTAAAAGGGACCGATCGTGTGCAGACAGCGCACGCCCTCCGCGACGATGGCGGCCTCGTCCGCGCTGATAAAGACAAGCATCAGCGGCTTTGCGAGGAACCGGAGAATCAGCGAAGCAAGAGAGCAGTAGCAGATGACGGTCGTCACTGCATAACGGATTCCCTTGCGGATCCGCTCCTTCCGGCCGGCTCCCGCATTCTGGGCGATAAACGTGGAGAAGGCATTGGCGTATTCCTGTGCCGGCATGTACGTGAAGGCATCTATCTTCATTGCAGCGGCAAAGGCGGCCATGACAGTGGTGCCGAAGCTGTTTACCAGGCCCTGCACGACAAGGATGCCGAGATTCATCACGGACTGCTGCAGACAGGTCAGGACGGAATAATTCGCGATCTCCCGCAGGGTGGATTTCTTTAGCCTGAAACGGGTAAATGCGTTGCGGACAGTTTGGCTTGTCAGAAGGACATACAGCCCGATTCCAAGCCCCGACAGATATTGAGCAATCAGCGTTGCCGCCGCTGCTCCGGCTGTTCCCTGCCGCCAAACGGCGACAAACAGAATGTCCAGAATAATATTGGTGATGGTGGCAAGCCCTAAAAACAGCAACGGAATAACGGAATTGCCGACGGATTTCAGATACGCGCCGAAAAAGTTATACAGCGCGACGGCGGGGATTCCCCAGAAAATAAGAAACAGATAGTCGCGGGTAATCGCGGTGATTTCCTGCGGGATATTCATCCATGCGATAATTGCATCCATGCCGCAAAGGGACAGGACGCAGAGCAACACGGCGATGGCTGTGGACAGCACAAAGGCGGCGCAGATGCCATCCTCCAGCGCTGCTTCGTCCTGTCTGCCAAAGCATAGGGAGAATACAATTCCGCTGCCCATGCACAGACCGAGCAGGACAGAGGTGAGAAACGTCATCAACGCAAATGCAGACCCCACAGCCGCTAAGGCATTGGAGCCTGCAAAATGACCGACAACCCATGTGTCCGCGATATTATAGCCCTGTTGCAGTATATTTCCCAAAATCATTGGCAGGGCAAAGAAAAACATTGTGTGAAATACAGAGCCCTGTGTCAGATCTTTCCGCGCCATTGTTCCCTCCGAATAGATTCGTGTGTATTTTTCTGTGCCTATCGTACCATAATTGCTTCGCAATTACGGTACTTTATGCCCATTCGGGCCAGTATAATGTCTGACGACATTATACCATGTGACGCGTGAAGAGTAAAGTTTCGTTATTTCTTTTCAGATATTCCGGATACGTCCTTTTCCACGTTTTTTGAAAATTAAAAGTATATATGTTTTCACAAATTATAAATAATTTTGGTTGATTTTGTCGCAATAAAGAACGATAAAAAATGATTTATTCAGGTGCCGTATTTATTGGCGGGTCAGGGTACGATTGAGCGGGAAAGATGACGGCTTTCCTTATTGTCAATGCTGTAACCGGACAGAATTAAGCATCACTTTTATTGACAAACGGTTCTGATTCATCTCCGCGCTGATACTCCCGCCCATAGCCTCTATGAGTTGTCTGCATATATAAAGCCCCATACCGTTTCCCTTGCTTCTTGATTTGTCCTGTGTATAAAATCTGTCAAATATATGTGCAACATCTACATCAGTATTTACGGGATTGGAAACAGTCACGATTACCCACTCATTTTCCCGACAGGCACGAAAAGAAATATCCCCACTTGCATATTTCACTCCGTTCGAAATCAGGTTTTGAATCACTCTGTTCAGCATGTTGGGGTCAGCAGAAACAATAACTGATTGATCTGAATTTTCAAAATGCGGTGTGATATTCTTTTCCTCGAAGACAGGATGGTTGGCAAGTATTTGTTCGCAGAGCATTCCTGCTACATCTACATTTTCAAACTTCGGAATACAGCCCTGCGATTCAATCACCGACAACTCAAAGAAATCATTGATCAGCGCATTTAAGTAGCGTGTTCGCTCCAAACAGGTCTTTATGATCTCTCCCATCTTTTCATCTTCACATTCTTTTTGGGCCAACTGCAAATAGCCGATCACAGAGGTCAGGGGCGTTTTCATATCGTGAGATATGTCTGCTATAGAAGATTTCAACACCGCAGAAGAAGCATTGCTTTTAATGACTGCCTGCTGTATCCGTTCAAGCAGAGTATTAATCTCCTGCACGACCTTTTCAATGTTTCTGTCTACAAGCTCGACCGTGACAAGCTTTGTCTGTTCCTCACGAAGCTGATAAAAAATAGATCTAAGTTGTTTCTTTAACAAATAAGATTTGACCGCCAAAATTAAAACGGCGGCAAAAAGTATCAAGATAATGAAATATTCCACCGCCGTTTACCTCCTATTTTACATCCGATCTATTAAATATTACTGTTGCGGTCACAGAAAATATAATCAGAGTAACAAATGCAACGATTGCTGTAAAAAATAAATTTTCCATGTTATTATCCTGCGCAAAGCAGAATGGGGACAAGGTAAAGATCTTTGCATCGGTATAGTTACGCAGGATATTACAGCATATAAGAACATACATAGAGGACATGGCAATCGCTCCCGCCACAGTCCTTGTAATGAAAGTGATAAGCATAACTCCGCTTATGATAGCCGATAGCTGTATCAATACTGTGATGAGCCAAAAAGCATTTTCTGCGCATAGCACACTGCTGTCAAATCCCCGTACCACGGTAAAGCTGAGCACATTAGCTACGACCCACACCGTATGAATGAACATCGCAAAGATACAAACTGCTGTCATTTTTGAAAGCAGTATTTTAAAACGGCTGTAGCCTAATTTTATCTCATTGTCAATCGTGCGGCCTGAAAAGTCCTTTCCCATAAAAAATGCCGCAGCCAGTGATATCACAAACACTAATGAGGTATCGCAGACAGTAGCGGTAAAAACGGCTTCCGTATTTTCAACGTTATCGGGAAACTTATATCCGCCGCCAATGATTCCAATCACAAGAAAAAATAACAGTACGATATATCCGAAAGGGAATTTCTTCAGCTTATAAAACTCTACCTTTAGCAAATTAAACATCACACCTACCTCCTGTTACAGACAAAAAATATTCTTCAAGGCTCTGTCCGCATACAGACAGTTCGCTGACGACAATGTTATTTTGTGTCAAAGACTGGGAAATACGTTGTGGTTCTTCCGTAAATGCGTATATATGCAAAGTATGATCATCTATCACCTTGTACCCGGAAATTTCCAGATCCTTTTCCATGACTGTTATACACTTCGGCAGATCGTCCGTGTGTATCCTGACATACCGTTCACACTTTGCTTCCAGTTGTTCGTGGGAAAGGATTTCTATGACTTTTCCTTTGTGGATAATGATAAAATCAGTTGCCAGCAGATATAGCTCGCTTAAAATGTGGCTTGAAATAAGCATAGTGATTCCACGTTCCTCATTTAGCTTTTTCAAAAGCGCCCGAAGCGCGGAAATGTTTTTCGGATCAAGTCCATTGACAGGCTCGTCGAGGATCAACAGCTCCGGTTTCCCCACAAGCGACAACGCAATACTCAGCCGCTGCTTCATACCCATAGAAAACTTTTTGACTTTCTTGTCCCGCACGTCATACAGCTCAAGCAGTTTCAGCAATTCGTCACATACCGACCTGTCGGGGTTGCCAATCAATACCCGCTGTATTTCAAGATTACGATAAGCCGAAAATTCGGGATATAAAGCCGGGTCTTCTATTGTACTTCCAACACGCCGCCTGATATCCTGTATTTCCTTAAGTTTTGTCTTCCCTAAGAGAGAGTAAGTTCCCATTGTAGGTAAAGACAGCCCGGTGAGTATACGCATAAGTGTCGTTTTACCTGCACCATTCTCACCAATAAAACCGTAAATATGTCCTGCCTTCAGTGTGATGGAAATATCGTCTAAAGCTTTAAACCCATGGTAGGACTTTGTAATATTGTTTGTCTGCAGTATTACATTTTCCATGTTTCAATCACCTCCAATCACAATACTACAGGACAATGTTAGGATGATTCTTCACAAAACTTAAAGAAAATCTAAAGCTGCACATCTCTCACTTGACAAGCCGGTATCCCATGCCGTACACTGTTTCAATATACTTTTTGTCAGTGTGCTTTGCGATTTTCCGACGGAGATTGCTTATATGGACATTCATCGTGTTATCCTCCTGCAGATAGTCCTCGCCCATCACGATCTCGTAAAGGGTGCGCTTCGAAAATATTCTGGTTGGGTTTTTCATCAGCAGTTCCAGTATGGCATATTCCGTTGCAGTACAGACAAGTTCCCCGCCATTTACAAAAACACGTTTGGAATCTGTCTTTATAACAAGCTCACGGAAAACGATCTCATTGATTTCTTGTTGTGCAGTCCTGCGCAACACTGCCTGAATCCGCAAAAGAACCTCGTCAATATCAAAAGGCTTGGTTATGTAATCGTCTGCACCGAGCCGGAGAAGTTCTACCCTGTTATGGGTTTCACTTTTGGCAGACAATACGATAATAGGAGGTGTATTGATTTTTCGCAATTCTTTGACAATATCCTCACCGTTTTTTTCCGGCAACATTAAATCTAACAAAATCAGGCTGTAATCTCCATGCAGGCCCATAGCAAGACCGTCTGTACCATTATAAGCACAGTCGGCAGAATAGCCGCTTTTTTCAATAATGCTCCGCAACAGTCCGTTGATTGTCATGTCATCTTCAATAATTAAAATTTTGCTCATTTTACAACACCTGCCTCATGATTGATTTAAAGTGTTCATCCTTTGGTTTCTCCATGTATGAGAAATTAACAGGACACTATCTGCTATGGCTTAGTAGAATTATATATGGTGAAATAAATAATAGCAAGATGCGCCCCATGAATTATTCTGTCTATCAGTAGACATTTCATTGCCATATCTAAAAACAAAGATAAACAGTAGAAATGCAATGGGGTGAAAATTATGGCATAATGACTTGTATCACTGTATATTCAAAATCAAAGATTTTCTGTCTGCAAGGAAGAAAATCCAAACATACCATAAAATTAATATTTTCAGCCTTTTGTTAAACTTCCGGTCTGTAAACGGAAGATATTTGGTACAAAAATCACCGTATTCGCACAATAGCTATTGTGTGCGTTAGAAATTTACCTTAAAATAAAGCTATGGAATCACATTACCAAAGTGCAGAAGGAGAGGAAAGAAATGCAGGATGTACATATATTATCAAAAATCGAAGAAAATGTAGCGAAGGTTATTATAGGAAAAAGAGAGGTCACGCGGTTGCTTTTGGCATCCATTGCCGCAGGCGGACACGTCCTGCTGGAGGATGTGCCGGGTACCGGAAAGACGGTGCTTGCCAAGACAATTGCGAAGTCGATGGGCTGTAAGTTTGACCGTGTGCAGTTCACGCCGGATTTACTGCCGAGTGATGTGACAGGATTGTCATTTTTTAATCAGGAAAAAAATGCCTTTACCTTTAAGGAGGGACCGGTATTCACCAATATTCTATTGGCGGATGAGATTAACCGTGCTACGCCAAGAACCCAGTCGAGTCTTCTCGAGTGCATGGCGGAGGGACAGGTGACGGTGGACGGCACGACACGCAGTCTGGGAGCGCCCTTCTTTGTGCTCGCGACGCAGAATCCGGTTGAGACAATCGGATGCTTTCCGCTGCCGGAGGCGCAGCTCGACCGTTTCATTATGAAGATTAATATGGGAAGCCTGACACAACAGGAGGAACGGGAGATGCTTGACCGCTATATCCATGAGGAGCCGTTGGCGCATATTGAGGCCGTGTGCACGGACGAGGATATCCGACAGCTTCAGCGCTCGTGTCGGGAGGTGTTTATCCATGATGACCTGAAGAATTACATTGTGTCGCTTGTTCAGGAGACCAGACAGCATAAGGGCGGCATACAGGGAAGCGCGGTACAGGGCGTAAGTCCCAGAGGAACCCTTGCTTTTGCACGCGCCGCGCAGGGCTTTGCTCTTGTGGAGGGCAGAGATTATGTCGTACCGGAGGATATTAAGGCGGTCGCGGTTCCCGTGCTGAGCCACAGACTGATCGGGGAGTTTGAGGAAGCACAGAAAAATGCGTTGATACAGAGGTTATTGGACAGTGTCGCGCTGCCTACAGAGGATTGGTCAAAGAGATGATACTTTATTTTATACTTGCGATAGGATTGGTTACAGCCATATGGAACCTTTGTTATAAGCATTATTGGGCAAAGAACATTACGGTTCGGCTCCGGTTTGAGGAGGATGCTCTTTATGCGGGGGAGGAAACAAAGCTTTATGAGGTAATTGAGAACCGGAAGGCGATGCCGATTCCGGTACTTGAGGTGGGCTTTCATACGAAAAAGGAGCTTGATTTTGCGGAAGAGGATAACGCCAATGTAAGCGATTATATTTATAAGCGGGATATCTTTGCGGTGCTTGGAAGACAGAAAATCACGCGGGAAATTCCGGTAAAATGCACGAGACGCGGGTATTATGAGGTCAGGGAGGCGGAGCTTACGACATATTCTCTCCTGCATAAAAAACGGCTCGGCAGGGAGTTCAAAAGCGACGCGGCAATATATGTCTACCCTAAAATGACAAAGGTGTCAGATATTATGTCATTATGCGAGCGGATGCTTGGAACACTGCAGTGCTCCAAGCGGCTGTATGAGGATCCGTTTGCATTCCGCACAATCAGGGATTACACCACTGACGACCCGATGAAAACGATCAATTGGAAGGCGAGCGCTAAGACCGGCACGTTGATGGTAAATACCTTTGATTCCGTGTTGTCCCAAAAGGCGATGCTGTTTCTGGATGTGGAGGATACCGGCATCCTGAAATATGAGGACTTGGTTGAGGAGAGCATTGCCATCGCGGCAACGCTGGTGCGCAGACTGCTGCGGCAGAGCATTGAGGTGGGCTTCTGCTTTAACGGCAGTACGAACGGCGGGAATACCGGGAAGGAGAGCGGATTTGCACCGACGAATGGGAAGGGGATGCTTATCCACATGGAGCGTATGCTTGCGGAGTATCGGCTTGAAGACGGGGCGCATTCCTATGAGGCGGAGCTGGACAAATACCCTGTTACGGAGGATACGCTGCTTATTTTCATCACAAAAAATCTGAATCCCAGGCTGTATGACGCGATAAAGAGACGTGCCGGAGAGAGTCAGGCAATCATTGTGTATCCTGTTTATCGGGGAGAGGTTTCGCAGGAGACTTCTCATATCAAGAGCAGGAAAAATATACGGGTATTGATGAGGGAGGTGGACAGAGGATGAACAGACATCTGGAAATAATGGAGTGGATTCATGCGACGCTCGTTTTCTCACTGTTTATTCCGCTTGTGTATGCGATTGTCACGCTTACTCCCGCAGAGGGAACGTTGGTATTTTACTTGAAGTGTCTGCTTGTCGCAGTGCCTGTGGTTGTCACGGGAATCACAGTAAAGCGTGTAAAGCTGCTGAGCGTGTATATTCTTGTCTGCCTGGCGCTGCTGGCAGTAATTTACGGGCTTGTAGCAGGTCTTCCGCAGCTTATGGGGGGAAGCGGCTTTGTAGGGGCGCCTGTAGTCTGCTACCGCATCGGCATGCTTGCGGAGACGGTGATTATTGCGGGGATACGGCTTGTGGACAGGGTAAAGCGCAAAAGATACGAAAGCAGGAGGGAGACGGACCCCTTTGCACCACATACGGAGAGCTTTTTGAATCGTCCGTCGATGAGCAACGGGTATTTTATCGTTATGTATTTTATCGGTATTTTTTTTAATTCAAAACTTCTGTGTGATTGTGCCCTTTTCAGTGCGATTGTTTACCTGTTCCTTGCGCTGGCGTATACCTTTTTCGGGACTACGGAGCAGTATTTGATGCTCAACAAGCGGACAAAGGGAATCCCTAAGAAACGTCTGTATGCGGTGAGCGGCGGGATGGTGTGCCTGTATGCAGCGCTTCTGCTGGTGGTTGTGGTACCGTCATTTCTGCTGATAAACGCGAGGAGATATACGGATGTGCGGGAGTGGTTCGGGGATGTGCCGTTGGTGCCGTCCGCATATGAGAGTGACATGGAATTTCAGGCGCCCAATGCCGATATGGGCGGATTGCCGGAGCTTCTTTTGGAAAGCATGGATGAGGCGCCGGAGCCGTCAAAGGTCTGGGAGGTGCTGTTCTGGGGGCTTGGAATTGCCATGGCGATTGTTATTGTCTGGGGAATCGTAATGGCGATTAAGAAGATTTTTGAGGACTTTCGCAGGGAGCTTGACGAGAATGGGGACAGGATTGAGGACTTAGAGGAGGAGACGGGGGGCAAACGTATCGCGGCGGCAGCCCGTGAGCAGGACAGTGAGACAATCAAAATCAAGCGCCTGTACAAGCGGACAATCAGAAAGCACCGCAAGGAGCGTCCGGCAGTGTATGAGGCACCCACGGAGATTGAAGCAAAGGCAGGGCTTGCAGAGGATGCGGCAATGCAGGAGCTTCATGTGAAGTATGAACGGGTGCGCTATGGGGGGTAGAGCGTGCGCGGACGGACGAAGGGTGGACGCGGGGGAGAGTGTGTTTGGGGTGACGGAAGACAGCAGAAAAGAGTTATAAGGAAGATATTTGAATGCACAGGTAATAAATGCTATAATATAATAAGTATAAGAGGTTGGAGGAAACTAATGATGGACGAGATCCATAGGGTGAAAGAATTAATTAAGCAAATGAAAGAAGTGGGTTTTGTTTGCAGAAAGGTACTTACAAACGAGCAAAAGCTTATTGGTAGTGAAATACAAAAAGTATCGTATCATTTTTTTACAGAAATAAAAGCAGAGTATTCCGGCTACACTATTGATAAAAATTTGCTTTTAAAAAAATATACTGTAAGTGAGGAATCGGATGGTGCACTTGAATCGCAAGTACTTGAGTATTTCTTGGATAATTCAGAAGCTTTCCATGAATTGGTAGCGTATAAATTTTGTGGAAAAAAAAGAAAGAAAAAATACTTAGTTGAAAATCATATTTTTTATATGAGATTGTTTTCCAATATTTGCAGTAAAGAGTATGATTTGTACTTTGTAAATAGAAATTATGACTTTTATCTATTCGAAGGTAAGGTGACAAATGTATTTCTGACAGAATATATTAACGACTATTTTATAGAGTTGTCGGATGAAGTAGTGGGAAAAATAAAGAAGATATTGCAACAAAAAGAGTTAAAGCATGATGAGTTACAAGAGAAATTAAATACAATTTCGGACGAAATCAATAAGGAAAGCAGAAAGAGTAGTTACAGATTGCAGAATGGTGCAATTACATTTATGGATTTTCTTGGATGGAAGGGTTTATGGCAGAGCAATAATAGAAATCACTTGGAGACAGTCAGTGAGCTAATTCGGAATATTGAAAAGAAAGTGCAGGAACTTACATATAATGTATTTGAGTATAGTAATAATTTGGAATTGAGTAAGCTGATTAGCATTTCTGATACGATAGCTATATTTACACCTAAACTTGCTAAATATGATGAAGTTGAATTACTTGAACTGCATGCACAGATAGCGAAATATATTTTAGAGGAATGTGTAGACAAGGGATATCCGATTAGGGGTGCAATAGCTTTTGGGGAATACAATACGAAAAACAATATTATGATAGGACCGGGGATTGATGAGTGTGCAAGCTGGCATGAAACCTGCAATTGGATAGGGGTTCATTTGACACCAAGTGCGGAACTTCTGATAAAATCAAATGGACAAAATCAGTCAAATATTATTGTTAGGGAAGAAAAGATTCCAATAAAAAGCGGTTTTCCAAATGTATCATATTGTATTAAATGGGGAATTGATAAAGCAAAGTTTATGGAGTTGACACGAAATGTAAAGGCACTGCTGCCTGAAATTTCAGGTAAATACATGAATACATATACTTTTTTGTATAGGGAGGAGGATAATTATGGCAAAAATGGTATCAGTTAATCACGATGCATTAAAATTTGCTAGGGAATATTATGCTCTCACATTAGAAGAGGTTTCAATCAAAACAAAGATAAAAAGTACGACGTTAGAGCAATATGAGAATGGAAATGATTATCCAACATATTCCCAATTGGAAAGATTGTCAGATTACTATAATAAACCCATGTTTTATTTCTTTTCGAATAATGTTGGGAATTATGATATGAATAGAGTGTCTTTTAGGCGTATTGGTAATAAAGAGCCAACAAAGCGTATGAAAGAGTTAATAGAGAGTGCTAATATCTATAAATGGAATTTGGTTGAATTGTATAAAGATGAGAAAAAGGAAAAATTTGTTGATTTGTTGAGACGATTTGAGTGTAAGGACGATAATGCACTTGTACATGTTTTACGCAAGTCTTTGGAGTTGGATTTAGACAAGCAGATATCCTATAATCACGCAGATCAACTGTTGGAGTATTTGAGAGATCAACTATATGATATTGGTGTATATGTTTTTAAGGATTCTTTCAAAGAAAATAGTGCATCAGGATTGTGCATTTATGATGAGGAATACCCTGTTATATTGCTGAACAACAAAACTACTTATACGAGACAATTATTTACATTGTTCCATGAGATTTATCATATTTTTCGAGGAGAAGAGGATATTGACTATATATCTCAAAGTGAGGAAAATGCTTGCAATAATTTTGCTAGTTCTTTTTTGATACCAGAGGAGGATTTTGCGTGGCAGGTAAGTTTATATGATGATTTAGAAGATGAAACAGTAATTCATGCATTGGCGAAACGTTATTGTGTAAGCAGCGAAGCGGTAATGTATAGGCTGCTAAAGATGCACAAAATAGGGGAGCTTTATTATCAAAGTCAGAAGATAACTTATTTTAGAGAAAGCAAATTGTCAGGAGGAAACTTTTATTTTACCAGAATGAGTTACCTTGGGAACGCATATTTGAATAAAGTTTTCAGTGCTTATTATGCAGGAAAGATAACAAAAGCCCAAGTTGGAATGTATACAAAGCTGAAGCCGATACATATTTCAAAGCTGGCCTCAATGAGATTTGGAGGTGCATACTGATGAAATATATCTTTGATGATAGTGCGCTATTTTATATGCTTGAGAATTTTCCAATAAAGGCAGTTTCTGAATTGTATAAGAAGTTTATAAAAGCATGTAACGAGGGAGATATAATAGCAGATAAAGAGACGAGGAAACGATTAGAAGGATTATTGGAGGAGGCAGGTTCTTATACATGGTTGGAAGAACATAAAAAAATGTTTAGAGAGATAAATCAAAAAGAAGCTGAGATATTAGGTGAGCTGGTTAAAAAGGATGTTTTCAAAATCTTACCTTTGTCAATGGAAATGCTTCGTAATATACCAATTGCTGTTCCGTTTATTGTGGCTATCGCCAAAAACGAGAATCGTGTTGTGGTAGTGGCTAAAAAATCTAAAGATTGCGAATTGGTAAGAAAAGTATGTGAGTCATCAGAAGTTACATTTATGTTGCTTGATGATTGTTTGGCAGATATTGGTAGATAATGATTATATTGATTTTACCTGTTCTCCTATATTTATATCTGCTATGAGAAGTATAATTCTATGGGGATAAAAGACATCTTACTTGCAGAATGTTTGATGAGTTATTGCAAAAAAAATTGATTTTATGTCAGTTATAGAAAAAAGCTTCCATCGGTAACGAATGTTAAGACTGTGGATTTGGGAGATAAGCAGAAGTTGGAGTTTTATAAATTAGAACAGACCTTTAGGGGAGATATTTCCTTGAAACCTGCAGTGGAGAATACTACTTAAATATCCTAAAATATTCAATATTCAGAAAAAGAAGCGGATAAGGGTGGATTGCCAGAGGATATATTCATAAGATTAATGAAAGATATCAAGGAATATTTGTAGAGAGTGATTGTTGAACGGCTTTTTAATTAGGCGGTACAGGAATGCTATATGGGATAGATGAAGGGAAGGATGGCTGTGTGTTGTGGATGATTAGGTTGAAATGAGGGAAAAGTTCTATGAAGATAAAGGAAGAATGCCTGTCGTGTCTGGTCCGTCAGGCGGTCAGGACGGCGAAGCTTACGAAGGTGGAGAATCGGGAAGACCTGTATCGGGAGATATTCGCGCAGATGAGTTGGTTGGATTCTTCGTGGACGAGTCCTGAGGTTGCAGGGGCGAATTACCGATTGATAAAGCGGTATGCAGGGTGCGATGACCCTTACAGGGACACGAAGGAATATTATAACCGGTTCTTTCTGGATAATATGGGGATTTATGAGGAAAGGATTCATTTGATAGAGGATGCGGTGAAGTATGCGATTATTGCGAATATCATTGATTTTAGTCCGGCACACAGTAATGTGGACGAGGATATCAGGCGGTTCTTTTCCGAGGCGGATTCCCTTGCGTTTACGATAAATGATGTGGATGCGCTGATAGCGGATATTCGGAAGGCGGGAAGCATTTTGTACATAGGGGACAACTGTGGCGAGATATGCTTTGATAAGCTGTTGATTCAGCGGATAAAGGACTTGAATCCGCAGTGCCGGATTTCTTTTGGAGTTCGCGGGGCGGCGGTTATGAATGACAACACGGAAGAGGATGCCTATTTTGTGGGGATGAATGCGTATGCAGACATTATCAGTAACGGGGATGATTTGCAGGGGACGGTTCTTTCCCGTACGAGTCCTGCGTTTCAGGAGATATACCGCAATGCGGATGTGGTGATTGCGAAGGGACAGGCAAACTACGAGACGCTGAGTGAGGAAGAGAAGAATATATATTTCCTGCTGATGGTAAAGTGCAGGGTGATTGCGGAGGATATCGGAGTGCGGGAAAAGTCATTGGTATGCATGAGAAACAGACGCTCTTTACAATAATCCGTATTGCAGCGAGATAGTAAAAGGGAAGGCATTTAGAGGCGTGCGATACCGTGCGGATAGGAGAAGGAATTGTAATGGATGGAAAACTGAGAAATATGGCATCGGTTTACATAACAGATGGCGATAAAATACTGCTGTTGTTCCGGCAGGGAGGAAGAGTGGTAAATGATGTGTGGGTTGGCTCTGCGGGAGGGCATTTTGAGGAGTTTGAACTGAATGATGCGAGAGCCTGTGCGATGCGGGAGATGGAGGAAGAGCTGGGGATAACGGAAGCGCAAATCACGAACCTGTCCCTGCGATATGTCACCCTGCGCAGGACCAAGGGCGAAATCCGACAGAATTATTATTTTTTTGCGGCGTTGAAGGACGGCGTGGATGCACGGTTGAAATCAAATGAGGGGATAAGCAGATGGTTTCCGCTATCAGAAATATCGGCGCTGGAAATGCCGTATACTGCGAAATATGTTATTGAGCACTATTTAAGCATCGGACGCGGCACCTCCGCGGTTTATGCCGGTGTAGCTGATGGGGAACGGCTTGTTTTCACGGAGATGCCGGAGTTTTAACGGTGATTAATAATATTTCTTCACCTGTTCTATGGAAATATTGCTATATTCTTTGTTTTTTATGATTGCGCGATAGACAGCTTCAAAATCAGGCAGGAAGTCCTTTAAGCTGCAAACAAGTGCCTTAAGCCCAAGGTCAAGACCTTCTTCGCGCCCTTCCTCGCGCCCTTCTTCGCGCCCTTCCTCACGTATCCCTTCTGTATAAACCTCTTCATCAAATTCTGTTATGCACACACTCATCACCTCCGCTTTATGCTTACTCAGAAATGTTTCCATAATTCTATCTGCAATACAGCTGTCAACGGCTGTATTTACTGCATCCTTTACGCTCATTCCGGATTTTTGGTTATCGCGTATCCGATTGACTAACTCCATATATTCGTATAGCGGTTTGCAGTTTTTTAAAAGGTCTTCGTTTTTGCCGCGGTTAAGATTATATACCTTGGCTGTCCATTCAAAATCTCCGGTATCTGTTGCATTCATAAAGGAATCGGAAAGTCTCAGCTTACTGACCGGTTCAAAATCCTCCTCGCCATTATAGAATACGATATACTGCGGCGTTGGTATTTTTTGCAGCTTCTTTCCATAGATGTTTCGCTTATTCGCTTTTATATATTGATTATACAAATTTCCGAAATACAGAAATCCTCTTAAGGGCATATTGGGATTAATGGAAGACTGCTGCTCCCAGAGTGACATATTTCCATCCAATAGAAGCGATACATCGTTTTTCATTTTTATATAAATCGCATCATCTATTGTGGTAATTGTAATGTCGTCAACGTTATTGTAGGATGTCCCGTTTAGTGCATTGTAAAGGGATAGAACATCCTCTTTATATTCCTCTGAGCCAAATCTCAGTCTGAAAAGCCGGTCTTTGTATTTTCTGTTTACTGTTATATCTGTTTTTACGTCTGGCATACCGCCCTCCTTGTTTTTATATTATAGCAAGGATATTACTTTTATTCAATGATTCAAATGGAGGATTATTTGGAACGATATCGTGTATAGCCTTTCGGAGGATGGGCGGCTGACGGAAATTGACAAGGAGCAGTTGGAATTTCCCGCACTTTGTGAGATTGAGCGCTATTGAGTGAAAGATACTGTTGACAAGACATATACTATGCGGTACGATGTACATAAGGAGGTACAGTGCCTTGAATATAGAAGATTGGAAATCACAAATCAAACGGGGGACCTTAGAGTTCTGCATTCTGCTTATGATTGACAAGAGAGCATACTATGGCTACGAGATTATCAGCAAACTGGAGAGTCTTCCGATTTTATCGGTGAAGGAAAGTACCGTATATCCCTTATTAAGACGGCTTTTGAAGGAGGAACTGCTTACATCCTTCTGGCAGGAGACCTCTGAGGGGCTTCCGCCCAGAAAATATTACTCTATTACGGAAAAGGGCAGGGAATATCTGACCGCTATGACGACGGAATGGGACAATCTGCTCATCTCCATCGACAGTATCAAGATTGGAAATTGAAATTTTAAATTTTGAGATTGGGATCTGTGCGTTGCCTGTCACGGATTTGTTATGGAAAAAGCAGCGCAGAGATGATGAAAAAACGAAAGGAAGGTTCTTATGGAAGCGATATTAAACGACTATCTTGAGAAAATAGATAAATATCTCAAACCGCTGCCTGTCTCCGACAGGGTAGATATTGTCAAGGAAATCAAGAGTGAAATGGTGGAATTGGAGCTTCAGGGGAAGCTGTCCCCTGAACAGATTCTGGAAAGGCTGGGAAATCCAAAAGAGCTTGCCGGCGCTTATCTGGGCGAAGCGATTGTAAAGAACAGCAGCTTCAGCCTGCGGCGCTTTGCCGCTGCAATTGCCTTTTACAGTCTGACCGGATTAAGTGGCATGTTTGTACTTCCCTTTATGAGTGTTCTTGCTGTGAGCCTGATGTTTTGCGGCATCATTGCGCCGCTTGCCGGTCTGCTTGAGTTTGCAGGGTATCTGCTTGGCTTTGACATTCCCTTTGTGGTCATTCAGCTTGGTCCTTATATCCCTGCACCGCCGGTTTCGTTTGTATATTCCATTATTATTGGGCTCCTTCTCTTCCGGCTGGGCAGGGGCTGTTGGAAGCTGACATTGAAATACCTGTGTGCGGTAGGCAAATTCAAAGGAAAGACACTCACGCAGCAGAATGTGGATTAGTGCGTAGAGGATGTGCATGGAAATGAGGACTGAAATGACAGATAAAAAACAAAAGCACCCAAGAAACAAAAAGAAAATAATACCGGTTACGATTGCCTGTATTTTAGCAGCGTTCATTCTTATCGTGATGCCCGTTCTGAAGGTCGTTGTCTATCGTGACAATTTTGGCGAGCGGTTTGAAACTGCCGGATGGATGGCCTATTCCGTGGATGATTTTGAGGGCTTGCAGGTTGAGGAATGCACGTTTGAGTCAAATAATGGGCAGCTTCTTGCGGGGTACCGGTACTCCAAGGAGAACCAACAGGTGAAAGGCGTTGTTGTGATCGCCCATGGTCTCGGTGGCGGCGGGCAGAATACTTATATGGACGTTGCCGACTGTTTTACTTCAAACGGTTATCTCGTCTTTGCTTATGATGCGACCGGAAACGATAAGAGCGAGGGCGATTCGGTGGAGGGTTTGCCGCAGGGGGTTATTGATTTGGATTACGCTCTGCGCTATGTAAAACAGGACGATACCTATAGGGACTTACCCATTGTACTGTTTGGGCACAGCTGGGGCGGTTATTCTGTCGGCAATGTGCTGAATTGCCATCCGGATGTGAAGGCGGCGGTGCTGGTTGCCGGATTCGACCGTTCGACCGAGCTGTTTGAACAGCAGGGGGCATCCATGATTGGTCCCGGAATCAAACTGTTCATGCCATATGTTTCCCTGTACGAGCGGTTGAAATTTGGGAAATATGCCGCTTACAGCGCGATAGAGGGCTTTGCGAATTCCGATGCGGGGATTATGGTGATTCACAGCAAAAATGATACAACCGTTTTGCCCGAAAACGGATATGACAAATTTTATGATGTGTATGGCGACAGTGCGAGGTTCTGCTTTATCGAATATGAGGACAGGGGGCATGATTATATCTACTATTCAGAAGCGGCAAAGCATTATCGCGACCAATTAAACAAGGATTATACTGCCTATGTGGAAGCAAATGGCGGTGAATACAATATTGAGATAAAAACGGCGTTTATGGAAAAATATCTTGATAAAAGCAAGTGCTTTGAATTGGATTATGAGCTGAGGGAACGGATTTTAACATTTTATGATTCTTGCTGCGGAGGGCATTCTTCACCCTAATTCGCGGTTTTGCAAAGTGGAATCATGGATATTAAATTTCGCATTTATTTGAGCCGCCGAAGGCGGCATGGAGGATTATTATGAGAATCGGAGAGGTCGGGTTATTGACAAATGATGTGGTGAGGCTTGCGGACTTTTATAAGAAATTGTTGGAGGTGGACAATGGCAGTACGGATAAAGTCCACCAGACAATTATCGCGGAGGAAACCATGCTTACTGTGTATAATGACGGTACTGTCAGAAATAATTTGAACCAAAATATATGCCTTGCGTTTACGGTAGGGGATATCGAAAAAGAGTATGAGAAAGTATTAAGCTTAGGCGTGGAAATTATCGAGAAGCCGACAAAGCGTCCTTGGGGAGCGACGAATATGAGCTTTTATGATCCTGACAGAAATGTCATTTACCTGAGAAGCTTTGAAAAATAACTGAACATCAAATCCTTCAGACCGTAAGCTGTCAGGCTTGCGGTCTTTAACATTCCAAGGAAGTGCTGATGAAATCATCACTTCCTTAAAGCCTCCGGCGGATGCACACGGATTTGCAGAGGAATATGCCGCTTCGCAGCGCAAATCCGGTGCGG
>CAMWYL010000003.1 GCA_947178465.1 uncultured Lachnospiraceae bacterium
TGATATCACCCTTACAGCAGCATTTGTCTTTATTGTAGGAGCAGTCCATTGCCCCGCAGGTTAAATTTGCCATAGTTTCCTCCATTCCTTTCTGATTCCGGTTTGTTGAATCTATGGCTAGTATGCACATCCATAATCCACGCTATGCATGAATCTTGTTTCATAACATATGATATTTATTTTTCTTCCACGGCAATTTCTTCACGAATCGTCTTGGTACGAATCTCCTCCAAAATATCGGAAATAAACGCATCCAGCGCCTTGCTGCCCTCATCACCCGCAAAACGGCTTCTGACGGAAACCGTGCCGTCAGCCTCCTCCTGCTGCCCTACTACCAGCATATACGGAAGCTTGGCAAGCCTTGCCTCACGAATCTTAAAACCAATCTTTTCGGAACGGTTATCCACCGTTACATCGATTCCTGCCTTGGCAATCGCCTTCCTTACATTCTCGGCATACGCCTCATATTTCTCCGAGATGGGCAGGATGCGAACCTGCTCCGCGCAGAGCCATGTCGGGAACTTGCCCGCATACTTTTCAATCAGCCACGCAAGCGTCCGCTCATAGCATCCCAGAGAGGTTCTGTGGATGATATACGGACGGACCTTATCGCCGTTCTTGTCAATATAATACATGTCGAAATTCTCGGCAATCGCACAGTCAAGCTGGATGGTGATCATCGTATCCTCCTTGCCGTACACATTCTTTGCCTGAATATCAATCTTCGGTCCGTAAAATGCGGCTTCTCCATCAGCCTCCACAAACGGGACGCCCTTTTCCCGCAGTACCTCGCGCAGCGCCTCCTGCGTCGTATTCCAATAATTGTCGTCACCCAGATATTTCTTCTTATTCTCGGGATCCCACTTCGACAGGCGGAAGGTCACGTCATTCTGCAATCCCAAAACGGACAGACAATGGTAAGCCAAGTCAAAGCAGCCTTTCAGCTCCTCCTCTGCCTGATCGGGACGGATAACAAGATGTCCTTCGGAAATCGTAAACTGACGCACTCTGGTCAGTCCGTGCATCTCACCAGAATCCTCACTGCGGAAAAGCGTCGACGTCTCTCCCATGCGGTACGGCAGATCCCTGTAGGAATGCTGTTCGTTATTATATACATAATATTGGAACGGACATGTCATCGGACGCAGCGCAAACACTTCGTTATCTGTTTCCTCATCGCCGAGCACAAACATGCCTTCCTTATAATGATCCCAATGCCCCGATATCTTGTACAGGTCGGATTTTGCCATGAGCGGCGTCCTTGTACGGACATAACCCCATTCGTTGTCCTCAAGGTCCTCAATCCATCGCTGCAGCTTCATAATCATCTTCGTTCCCTTGGGTGTAAACAGGGGAAGTCCCTGCCCGATTACGTCGACCGTCGTGAACAGCCCCATCTCCCGTCCGAGCTTATTATGGTCACGGCGCTTTGCATCCTCCATTCTCTCCAGATGCTCCGCAAGCTCTTCTTTCTTATTAAAAGCGGTTCCGTAAATACGCTGCAGGCGCGCCTTTTCGGAATCGCCCCTCCAATATGCCATGGAAGAAGAAGTCAGCTTAAACGCCTTTACGCCCTTGGTGCTCATCAGATGCGGTCCCGCGCACAAATCCACAAAACCGCCCTGATCGTAAAAACTGATCTGCGCATCCTCGGGCAGGTCCTTAATCAACTCCACCTTATACGGCTCGCCTTTATCCTCCATAAACTTAATCGCATCTTCCCGCGGAAGGGTATATCGGATAATCTCCTTTCCCTCCTTGATGATTTTCTTCATCTCCGCCTCGAGATTGTCCAAATCCTCTCTTGAAAAAGGCACCGCGTCAAAATCATAATAAAAACCGTCCTCTATCGCCGGTCCTATTGTTACCTTGGCATTCGGAAACAGCCGTTTTACCGCCTCCGCCAGGATATGGGATGCCGTATGGCGGATAACCTTCAATGCCTTCGGGTCTGTCGCCGTGATAATATTCAGCTCGCAGTCCTTGTCAAGAACCGTTCTTAAATCCGCAACCTCCCCATTGACCTCTCCGGCACATGCGACACGCGCCAGCCCTTCGCTGATATCCGTCGCAATATCAATAATCGACCTTGCTCCCTCATACTCCTTTACAGAGCCATCCTTTAATGTAATCTTCATACGCCTTCAAATCCTCCCTATCGTATCCGGCAGCCGCATTCTTCAAACCGCCAATGTTTTATGCTTCCTCCGAATCCGCGTCCTTTTCGTCATCCTTATCTTTGCCGTAAACGTTTCCGTTATTATTACCGCAGGAAATGGTAATCCCATGCGTCAAAGGCGCTTTTAACAGACCGAACACAATACCAAACAGCACGCACACAAACGCGATTACCCACAGCTCCTTCTTCTGCAGCGTAACCTCACCAACAAAAAGCTTCTTGCATTTTTCCCGTAAAATAATTCCCATTTTCATCCTCCATTTCAAAAAATCCCTTCCCATTTTGGAAGTTCTTCCCACATGAAAGCCCCATGCACTACGAGCTGTAATGCATGGGACAAATCATCAACCATATATTGTCTAATTTTTCCCACAGCACTTCTTGTATTTCTTACCGCTTCCGCAAGGGCATGGGTCATTCGGATAAATTTTCGCATTCTTGACGATTGTGGTAGAAGACTTCTGCTCCTTGTACAGCTCCTTCTTCCTGTTCTCATCAAAAATCTCGTTCCACTCCTCCAGATTATAGAGCCAATCCGCCTCTGCGGCTACCATATTCTTGTAGAGCAGCTCCTTGTCAAAGCCAAGCCCCACAACGGTATCCTCATCCATCTCTTCAATCGGATTTGCCGTTTTCAGGCTGTCATTGATTCCATCCAGAAAGCCTGTCATTGTCATAATATCAACATTATATTTCTCCGCAAGCTCTTTGACGGTTCCCTTCACTTCCTCGTCCGGGTTCTTTAAAAGCTGCTGATATATCTCTTTTTCCTTCTGGAAATAATCAATCCAAAGCTTCTGCAGACTGTTCTTATCGGTCTGCTCATTATAAGCCATTGCGCGCCACTGATCCAATAATGTGTTTTTCTCTGCCATGATTTTCCATCCTTTCGTTATTACCATCTGCAAGTAGTATATAATAAACCGCTCGGAAAGTCAAAGGGAACACTTGCATTTGTTGGAATTTATTACTATAATACCCTTATCACCATGAAAGGTATTATATTTATGAAGAAAAAAACAAAACAGCTTGCCGCGGCCGCGGCTCTTCTTGCAATCGCAGCTTTCCTGATTTACTTTATCGTGTCTGCCATCCTTGCCACACCGGACGAGGCCGGCAGCCGGTTTATGGCGCTCCTGTCCGGCATCATCGCCCTTCCGATTCTGGCATGGCTTCTGCTGTTCTGCATCGGACGCATGCGCAACAGGCACACGGCTGCGGAGCTTTTTCCTGAGGAAGAAACCGAAACAAAGCAATAATCAGTCCTTTTCATCCGTCTTTTTGTCCGCGCGTTTTTTCCCTTTAAATTCTTTCTCTATATGGCAGTGCTCTTTTATTTCCAACAGCTTGGACTCCTCGAAATCAAGCTCAATAATATACGGCATCCAATCTATGATTCGCAGGAAATCTTTGCAGCTAAATTCGGGCCGGTAGAAATTCAGAATGGAGCTGAGCGCTGTCCCGTGCGTACCTATCACAATACTCCTGCCCCGATTTTCCGCCAATATTTCCGTAAGTGCGGCTATGTTTCTTTTTTGCACCATATGGATTGACTCACCGTTTTCCTCATGGTAATCATGGTTCTCCCACCGCTTTTCAAACATACCGTGATTGTTTCCATCCGCACCCTTTTCCCGCTCACGCAGTCTCTCGTCCGTAATAATTTCTTTCCCATAAAAAGCTGCCGTGTCCGCAATCGTATCAAGACTTCTTCTATAAGGACTGCAATAAAATACATCTATCCCTTTATCCCTCAGGAAATCCAACACCATTTCAGAATCCTGCTTCCCCTCAGCGGTCAAGGGTCTGGTTCTGTCATCCTCCCACATGTGCTCGGGCTGCGCATGGCGCACAAAATATACTTTTGTTATTTGCGTGTTCACTTTCTTTGTCAATTTTACTTCCCCCCTGCCGTAAAAACGGGGCGGAAAATCCACCCCGTTTATCATCTGTATTCTGTCTGACAATGCGCCTATCGCGCGCCCTTATCGTAAGGAATGCCCTCCGCCTTGGGTGCCTGGGAGTTCTTTGAAGTAAAAGCCAATATTACCATAGACGCAATAAACGGCATCATATCATAGATATTCTTTGACAGATGGAGGTTCGTCAGGAAGGTCGCGTCCGCAATATTCGCAAGCGACTTAAATACCGCGAAGAATACCGCCGCCGCCGCAATCCGAAACGGCTTCCACTGTCCGAAAATCATAACCGCCAACGCCAGGAAACCAAAACCGGTAACTCCAACCTCAAAGTTCCATGTCGAAACCGAAGGAACAATGTATGCAAATCCGCCAAGTCCGCCGAGAAATCCCGAAATCATAACACCTGTATAACGCCACTGATACACATTGATACCCACCGAATCCGCCGCTTGCGGGTGCTCACCGCAGGAGCGCAGACGCAGACCGTACTTTGTTTTATACAGGAACACATACGCCGCAATCAGCAGCACGATTCCGATAATAAGGAAAATATTGTAGGTCAGCGGTCCCGCCGTGAAGATAAACTCCTTGTTGGAATATGTCAGTTTCGAGGAAGCCGATCCGTTTCCGCCTGTAGCGGAATTGTTGTACGCCTTTACGATTACCACTGCCGCCGCAGTTGCAAGCATGTTCAGCGCCGTACCTCCGATTGTCTGATCTGCCTTTAATGTGATTGCGGAAAAGCCCAGAAGCAGCGAATAAAGCATCCCCGCAACGGCACTTGCCAATATGGAAATCAGAATCACTGCTGCCGCAGGCAGCGTTCCCTGAAACAAAACCAGCACCAGAATGCCCGCAAGACCGCCGATAGCCATAATTCCTTCCAGCGCAATATTAATCACTCCGCTTCGCTCGGAAAACATACCGCCAAGTGCAACAAGCATCAGTACCACCGCATAGAGCAGTGTATATTTCAAGAGTAAAAACATTATTCATCCGCCCCCTTTCCGTCCGGCGTTCCCTGCGTTTTCTTTTTCCGTCTCTTGGTGATGGTTTCCAGAACTACACCCTTAAAGAGCGAAACAAACGCACATAAGTAAATAATCACCGAAATGATAACATCTGCTATTTCAGGTTGGAAATACTTTGTCGGCAGATATCCGCCGCCAACCGTAATATGCGATACAAAAAGCGCCGCAAAAATTACGCCGATGGGGTTGCTCAGCGCAAGAAGCGCAACCGGAATACCGTTAAAGCCCATCGCGGGAAGCGCCGTGCTCACCTGCGGATTCCACTCTGCCACACCTGAAAGATAATACAGGCCTGCGCCAATTCCCGAAAGTGCACCTGCAATTGTCATGGAGAGCACGATATTTTTCTTCTCATTAATGCCCGCGTATCTGGCCGCGTCCTTATTATGCCCGCACGCCTTGAGCTCGTAACCGAAGGTGGTCTTATTAATGACAATGTATACCAATACCGCGATTACAATTGCAATAAATATTGCTATCGTCGTTGACTTCGTATTAAATATCGCATTTAATCCCATATCCGGAATCACGGCCTGCGGCGCAGCGGCTCTCAATGTATAGGTTTTCGTCGTCTTCAAATCATACATGTTCCCGATTACACCTTTATAGATAATCTCGTTGACCGCATACAGTCCGATCCAATTGAACATGATTGCCGTGATAACCTCGTTGACATTAAAATACGCCTTAAAAATCCCCGGTATCGCTCCCCAGACGGCGCCAAATATCATCGCCGCGATTAAACACACATACCACGGCATCTGAAGAACAAGCGCAAAGTACAACGCCCCCAGCGCACCCAGCGTATACTGTCCCGCGGCACCAATATTGAACAGGCCTGTCTTAAACGCAAACGCGACCGAAAGCCCTGTCATAATCAACGGAGCCGTCTGTGACAAAACCGTGCCGACACCCTTCGGCATCAGATAAAAACCGCCCTTTATGATCCGGCTGAAGCCATCCGCCGCATACTCTCCGTTAATACAGCAGAGGATGATAAATCCCACCAAAAGCCCTATCAAAATACAGATCAGCGACGCGGCAACCGACAAAAGTCCCGAAGATAAGTCGATTTTTTTGTTCTTATTCTTTGTTGCATTACCCACACTCATCACCTACCTCCTACTTTCCTTCCGCAGACCGGTTGTCCCTTTTTGCACCTGCCATATACAGACCAAGCTCCTCTACGGAGACCGTCTTCGGATCAAGCTCTCCGACGATTTCCCCTTCATACATTACAAGAATCCTGTCGGAAACATTCATAACCTCATCCAGCTCGAGCGATACCAGAAGAACCGCCTTTCCCTTATCTCTCTGGGCGACAAGCTGACTGTGAATATATTCAATGGCACCAACGTCAAGCCCTCGTGTCGGCTGAACCGCCACGAGCAGATCCGGATTCTTATCAATCTCACGCGCAATAATCGCCTTCTGCTGATTGCCGCCTGACATACTTCTTGCTATCGTGATGGGGCCTTGTCCGCTTCGAACATCATACTGCGCAATCAGCCCCTGCGCATACTCCCTTACCGCTCCCTGTTTTATGAAGCCTGCCTGCTGAAACTCCGGCTGCCAATAGCGCTGCAGCACCATGTTCTGCTCCAACGTATAATCCAATACCAGCCCGTGCTTATGCCGGTCCTCCGGGATATGACTCATGCCGCTCTTCGAGCGTTCCCGAATACTTGCCTTTGAGATATCCTGTCCGTTAAAGAGGATCTTGCCGGAGGTCATTTTCTCAAGTCCGGTCAGCGCATGTACAAATTCCGTCTGGCCGTTTCCGTCGATTCCCGCAATGCATACAATCTCACCGCGGCGCACCTGAAACGACACATCCCGCACCGCATTATTTTTATGAAGCTTGCTTGGCACTGTCATATGTTCAATCTGCAGCACCGTTTCCGTCGGCTTTGCAGGCTTTTTATCTACTTTAAAGTTGACGTTTCGTCCTACCATCATTTTGGAAAGCGCTTCCTTGGTTGTATCCCGAATATCAACGGTCCCGATGTACTTTCCTTTCCTGAGAATGGTACAGCGGTCGGCTACCTCCATAATCTCATTCAGCTTATGCGTAATAAAAAGAATGGATTTCCCCTCCTTGGCAAGGTTCTTCATAATCCTGATAAGCTCCTCAATCTCCTGCGGGGTAAGCACTGCCGTCGGCTCGTCGAAAATAAGGATTTCATTATCACGATAAAGCATTTTCAGGATTTCCGTGCGCTGCTGCATCCCGACCGTAATATCGGATATCAGCGCATCCGGATTCACCTTCAATCCATACTTGTCACTCAGTGCAACGACCTTTTCCCTTGCACCTTTTTTGCTGAGAAACAGCCCCTTGGTAGGCTCAATGCCGAGAATAATATTGTCCAACACGGTAAAACACTCAACTAATTTGAAATGCTGGTGCACCATACCGATATTCAGCGCGTTCGCGTCATTGGGATTATTAATTTTTACTTCCTGTCCGTTCTTCTTGATGATACCGCTTGTCGGCTGGTACAAGCCGAACAGAATACTCATCAGCGTTGACTTTCCGGCGCCGTTTTCCCCTAACAGCGCGTGAATTTCACCTTTCCGCAATTGAAGGGTGACATTGTCATTCGCCTTGATTCCCGGGAACTCCTTCGTAATGTTTAACATCTCGATAATGTATTCACTGTTTGCCATACTTACCTCATTTCTGGTGTTATGATTTGAGTGCCGAAAGGCTCTTGAAAGGTTATAATTTTAAAAATAGGGAAGGGAGTTTCAAATTCCCTTCCCCATATTGACAATTACAAACTAGTCAATGTAAGTTACTGTCACACCGGCACCAACTGTCGGCTGGTTCTCTGTATCATTTGAGATTGTAATGGAACCATCCTTGATACCGCTAAGGAGATTCTCATACTCATCCTTTGTAAAGGTCTCAAATGCCCATGAAGCGCCGTCTGTAGGAAGTCCGATATAATCGCCGTCTGCAAGTCCAAGGTTCTGTACCTTGCCGCCGATGGAAGCCCAATTACCTGTGAAGCAGTCGTTAAGCCTGTCCTCTACGGTAGATGAAAGTCCCTTCATTGCGGAGGTAAGCACCGGATTGTAGGAATTACCCTCTCCTACGGAATACTGATCTACATCGACACCGATAATCATGCCGTTGTAATTCAATGCTGCCTCAAGTGCGGATGTATAGATACCGCCGCCGCAGGCAAATACGATTTCCGTGCCGTCCGCATACCAACTCTCCATCTTTGCGGTAATATTCGCATCACCGAAGAACTGTCCGCCATAGGTATACTTCACTTCTACCTCTACACCCAGCTCCTGTGCCGCGTCATTAATGCCCTGCACATAGCCGTAGCCGTATCTGATAACTGCCGGTACTGCCATACCGCCAAGGAAGCCAAGCTTTGTATAGCCGTCCTTTACTGCCGCATAGCCTGCAAGATAGCCTGCCTGCTCCTCGCTGAAGGTACATGCATACGCATTCGCCTCAATCGGTGCGGTCATATCAAACTCGGAAACGTCTACTGCGATAAAGTTTACATCCGGATAAGTTGTCTGAACCTCAGAAAGTGTCTCGCCGAATAAGTATCCGGGCAGTACCACAACGGTAGCGCCCTCGCTTACCGCAAGGTCAATCTGGTTGATTCTCTCTTCTGTGCTATCCTCTGTCGGCTGATAATATGTATACTCGATGTCGTGTGCATCGCCGTATGCAACTACGCCTTCCCATGTCGCCTGATTAAATGACTCGTCATCAATGGTTCCTACATCCGTAACGAGTGCAATCTTGCCCTCTGCCACTGCTGCATCCGTATTGGTCGTTGATGTATCCGCATTGGTTGTTGATGTATCCGCTGCCGGCGTATTTGATGTATCCGCTGCCGGCGTGTCCGTTGCGGGAGCGTCAGAAGAACCACCGCATGCGGTCAATGATACGACCATCGCGGAAGCCAAGATAAGTGATAATGCCTTTCTTTTCATAATATTCTCCTCCTTTGAAATAAAACACCTGTTTCCAGGCCATTTACTTTTTCAGTCTAACACAAACCTTTCGATAATTCAATTCCAAATATTCACAAAAAAATGTCAAAAAAGACCATTGGCTTTTCCCACCTCCGGTCTTTTTACGCTTCCACTACTTCTTTAACGGACTCTCTCTATAGATAATATCATCCCTTGCCGGTCCGTTGCTGATCAGAGTAATCGGATACCCGATCTGCTCCTCGACAAACTCAATGTATTTCCGGCAGTTCTCCGGCAGTTCATCATAATTGCGAATGCCTCTGATATCGCACTTCCAGCCCGGCATCGTGGTCAACACCGGCTTTGCCTTCTCGAGCTTTGACGTTACCGGAAACTGTGTTGTCACCGCTCCGTCAATCTCATAGCCCGTACATACCGGAATCTCATCAAGATAGCCGAGTACATCCAATACCGTAAAGCACACATCTGTCGCTCCCTGCAGACGGCAGCCGTATTTGGAAGCCACACAGTCAAACCATCCCATCCTTCTCGGGCGGCCTGTTGTCGCGCCGTATTCGCCGCCGTCGCCGCCTCTGCGCCTCAGCTCATCCGCCTCGTCGCCAAAGATTTCCGAGACAAACGCACCTGCGCCGACTGCAGAGGAATAGGCCTTACATACAGTATAGACCTGTTTAATCTCGTAGGGCGGAATGCCTGCACCGATAGCACCGTATGCCGCAAGGGTTGAGGAGGAGGTTACCATCGGGTAAATTCCGTGGTCAGGATCCTTTAGGGTTCCGAGCTGCCCCTCTAACAGGATATTTTTACCGGACTTCAGCGCCTCGTCAAGATAGGAAGAAACATCACACACATACGGCTGAATCATATCCCTGTATCCATGAAGCGTCTCCAGCAGCTCCTCGGGCACCATCGCCGGCTTATGATATAAATGCTCCATAATGACATTCTTCTGCTCCAGCACGCGTACAACCTTTTCCTTCAGGATTGCCTCATCGAACAGCTCACTTACCTGAAAGCCGATTTTCGCGTATTTATCAGAATAGAACGGCGCAATACCGGACTTGGTAGAGCCGAAGGATTTGCCTCCGAGCCGTTCTTCCTCATATTGATCAAAAAGCACATGGTAGGGCATAACAATCTGCGCTCTGTCAGACACCAAAATCTTAGGCATGGGAACATTTCTGCCTGTAATGGACTTAATCTCCTCGATAAAAATGGGGATGTTTAACGCCACGCCGTTACCGATAATATTTGTTGTATGATTATAAAACACGCCTGACGGGAGGGTATGCAGCGCAAATTTACCGTAATTGTTTACGATTGTGTGTCCTGCGTTTGCACCACCCTGAAAGCGGATAATGATATCTGCCTCGCGAGCCAGCATATCCGTAATCTTACCCTTTCCTTCATCGCCCCAGTTCGCTCCTACTATTGCTTTTACCATTGTCATACCTCCGGTTCCTTAGAATAATTCATGGTTTCCGTGCACCGCTATTTATCATACATCTTTTTGTGCAAGAAGTAAAGAAAAATAGGTGATTTTCAAGCAAAGCGGTTTGGATGCCGTTTGAATATGGAAAAATGCTTCTTTGTGCGTTATGATAGTAATATGTCCGTAAAATAATATTCCACAGGTGAACCTTTTTAAAAAGCACTTCCTGACAAATCTGTGCAAACGCGGACAGGACTTTCCAAATACAGTCCGCTATACTTATTCCATACAAGGGATAACCAAAAACAAGATAGGAGAATTGGCAAATGTCGATACAGCTTATACAACGGGCAATCTGTTATATGGAGGCGCACATTTATGAAAATATAAATTATGCCGACGTTGCGAAAAGCATCCGTATGTCAGGCTACAATTTCCATCGGACATTCAGCTTTGTCACCGGAATGACCGCCAATGAGTATATTCGGAAACGGCGTCTTACCCTGGCGGCCCGGGAGCTTCAAACGACGAATATATCAGTAATTGACGCCGCGTATAAGTATGGTTATGAATCTCCCGAAAGCTTCTCCAAAGCCTTTTCACGCTTTCACGGCTCAACGCCGAAGCAGGCAAAGCAAAAGGGCGCAAGGCTTCACTTGTTTAACCCCCTTGTGGTAAAAATTACATTGGAAGGTGGTAGTATTATGGATTACAGAATGGAACACGAAGAACAACAGCAGTTTCTTACATTGGTGAGGGTTTTTTCGAATGAGGGCAGCAGCGATGACAATGGCCGCAGCATCCCTGATTTCTGGACGGAATGCTCCGAAAAAAATCTTATCGAGCCCATGAAGCTGCTTCGGGCGGAAGGCAAAAGAGATTTGTACGGTTTATGCAGTCCCGTGAAGGACAGCGAGACGCATTTCAATTATGGAATTGGCATTCTTGTTGACGAGAATACCGATATTTCAGAATTGGAAAAGTTCATCAATAACGGGTATTCCATATGGAAAACGGAGCCTGCGGACTACGCGGTGTTTCAATGCTTTGGTCCCGACGGCGACTGTCTGGGCGAAACATGGAGCAAGTTTTTCAAAGAGTTTTCCCCGCAGACAGGCTATATACAGACAGACGACACGGATTACGAAATATATTATGAAAATGGTGAGCGCGGTCTGTTTTGTGAATTATGGGTTCCCGTTAAGAAGGCTTGAATAAGAGCAAATGCGTTGTGAAACGCCAAAGGAGGCCGAATAACGCATTTTCTCCTGTCCTTGCAGATCCTTCCACACAAACATATCGTTTTCAAAAATCATATACCCATGCCAGCTGTCCTCTTTCGGAATGGATACGGAGCCTGGATTCAGGCAGGTATAACCGTCATGCTCAACGCACACCGGAATATGGGTATGTCCATATAATAGGATATCTCCCCGATGCAAGGGCGGCAGATTCTGCTCATTATAATTGTGTCCATGTGTGGCATAGATCAGCCGCTTCCCTTCCGCAATCACACAATAATCTGCCAAAATCGGGAAGTCCAGCACCATCTGGTCCACTTCCGTATCACAATTTCCACGCACGCACACGATATCCTGTCTGTGGGCGTTTAGCATTTCTATTACTTTTTTGGGGTTATAGTCTTTGGGCAAGTCATTTCTCGGCCCATGATAAAGAATGTCCCCAAGTAACAGTAAACGTCCGGCAACCTCTCTGTCATACGCTTCCAATAATTGCCTGCAATAATACTCCGAACCGTGAATATCCGACGCAATCATCCACTTCATCCTTTTTTCCTCCTCCCGCGCATTTTCCGGTGCGCGCTGCCACTGCTGCTGCATATCTTTGCAAATCCCGACAATATTATAGCACAGAATATATGGGATAAGGGAAACTGATTTTCATTTTGGTACGAAAAAGCGCTCTCCGGTATAATAGAAAAAGAGTTGCGCGTTCCAATGCGTATAATCACGGTAGACATATCGTGTCCCATACGGAAAAACAGGGCTTTGCCCGTTTTATGTCCTGTCCTTTTCCATATATCCGGTGTAAGCTGTCAGTACGGGCTTTCGTTATGAAAGGAGATATCAGAACGATGAATCAACAAAAAATAGGTACATTCCTGAAAAAGCTTCGGAATGAAAAAGAGCTCACGCAAGAGCAGTTCGCGGAAAAATTAGGCGTTTCACGCAGAACCGTTTCCCGTTGGGAGACCGGTACCAACATGCCCGATTTAGACCTTCTCATGGAAATCGCGGATTATTATCAGGTTGACTTGCGGGAGCTGCTTGATGGAGAAAGGAAAAGTGAGAAAATGAATAAAGAATTGGAAGAAACCGTATTAAAGGTAGCAGACTATAGCAATGAAGAGAAACGGAAATTGACAAAGATAATGCATTGGCTCTATCTGTCCGGGGTCGTGTCATTTATTATATTTTTCATTCTTCTGTTCACCCGGCCGGAAGAGCCTACGTTCTGGTTCGGATACGCGCAAGGGGTAACACTTGGAATCCCCTTTGTCATGGTATGTATAGGCGCGCTTATGACCGGCAGGTTTGCGGCCGACCTTCGCGCCTTCAAGAAGAAAGTCTTACGCCGCGGAAGGGAAAATTAAGGTAAAATCATAACGAAGGCCTGTTTAAATTGTTAATTCCGCAGATTTTCCATCAACCCCTCCTGCAGCAGGGCATCCGTCATTTTGCAGGAACCGCGGTCATAATGTACGCCTGTAATATCCCACAGTATCGGGCAGATCTGACGGTCATATGCCACCTCGCATACCGATGTCAAAAAGAGCCTGACCGACTCCTCATCCTTGTTGTTCTTCGGACATCCGTATTCTCCCATAATAACCGAAATGCCCTGCGCAATGAAATTCGTCTCTATCATTTCCATGTACTTTTGCAGCTCTTTAAAATCTGCCTCCGTTCCCCAAGTGCTGCGGCATTTTCCCCAATCCGCATCCTCCTCCGGAATGGCGAAAACAGAGGGCGTGTAGTAATGGACGGAAACCGCACATCTCCCCGCCGGGTCGGCAGGCATATGAAAAAGCGCATCACAGGTCAGTTCAACATCCGTTGCATAGCCCGCTATCAGCAGATGCCTCTCCAAATTATTCCCGCCGCAGCCGCGAACAACATCCACAAAGGTTTAATTGATTTCATTCAGCAGGGAAAATACCTCCTCCTTGCCGTCCGTGGAACCGCTGTATCGATTCCAAATCGCATCCCGGACGGGACAGCCCTTCTTTCACTTGCGCAGCCTCCGAGAACGAACGCCGTTATCAATACAAGCCACGCAATATACTGCCTTTTCCCCTTCATAATATTACATCCCCCGCCTTCAGAAGCCCATACATTCACCGCAAACCGGAAAAACTTTGCAAACCCATATGGACAGATATCCCAATAACAGCCGGAAAATCATGCTTTATCAGGCATATCATAACACGCCCATATCTTTTCGGCAATGTATTATTTGGAGTTTGGCCGACATCACTTTAATCCTTTTATAAACGGGATCAGACACAGGAGCACTACAATTCCCACAACCCCGATGATAATACCGACAACCATATTGCTCCATACCATCGTCAGACACATGCCGACCCCAAACAGCAGCGCGCCGACAATTCCAATCAGTATCGCGCCGATTGTCTTTCCCGACGGCTTAATCGGCGCCTTATTTTCCATCTTTCTCCATACAAGCACCATAATCAGCAGCACAGCCGCCCCTATTACACCCATAACTACTCCGGGCTGAAACGCATTCCACTCCGGAATCAATGCCATGCACATCCCCAGTGCGAATAAAATTCCTCCGACAGTCCCCAAAATCATTGCCACAAATGTACTCTTTTTCATTATTCCAACCCTGCCTTTCTTCCAGCCGACACTCTGGCGGCTTGTTCCAATCCCGCAGCTTCTGTTTTCTGCTTGTTCGCCTCCACCACCGCCTTCTGTTTCCGTTCCCGTTCTTTCCTCTCTGCGGCGCTCTTTGCTTCTCTCTCTTTCTGCTCTGCTGCCAGTCGCGCCTTTGCTTCTTCTACAGACTCGCCTTCCTTTGTCAGAAAATTGTCCACGAACTTATCGGCAATTTTGTTGAAGCCTCCTACTGCTCCTTCCTCAATTTTTTTGTAGCCGCCAACTACGCCTTCCTCAATTTTTTTGTAACCGCCAACCACGCCTTCAGCAATCTTTTCATTTACTTTTGCCGTTTTTGATTTTGCCATAATTCTATTCTCCTTCACTTTTTAATATTTTGTTTCATTTGATGATAAGAGAATATCACCCCATTATTTGCATAATGTTTGATTTTTGTTTCTGAAATGTTAATTGTGGAAATTTTTCCTTGAAAAATAAGGATTTATTGAGTTGATTTTTAGAAATTACACCATCTTTGCATCAATTTGCGTGATAGCTATAAGCCATTTTGCAACCACACCAATCCGAACCGCTTCTCTGATTTCTTCTGACATAAATTTCTCCATTAAAAAAGCCATTACTAAGAATATTCCTAATAACGGCTTCATTACATATTCTGTTATAAATCATGTTTGCCGCGTCTTTTTGCAGCTTCCTTATATACCTGTTCATCGGTTCCGGCAGAAACTACGATAATTTTCATTACTTCATCCACACGCTCCACCTTATAAACAACTCTGATCCCCAAATCCCTGAACTTTATTTTCATAAAATTCGTAAGATTTATCCCTCTTTTGCTTCCCAAAGGTTTTCCATATCCACCTTCCTCTGCAGGTAATGGATTTTGATCATTCAAAAACTCAATACTCCATGTCATTCAACATCTACGTCTTCCGTATCTTGAAATTCATCTTCGCTGATTCCTAAATTACTCATTACAGAATCAAATGAAATTGTTTTATTATTTCCATTATCTTCCATGTGTTTATTGGCTTCTAACAAAAGATAATCATCTTCCTCTATTTCTGTTAGTCTTGTATATTCTTCCGGTGACAAAATAATTACCATCCCCCCGGAAGCTCCGCGCCTCTGCACGCAGCATTCGTTGCCAATACACCACAGCCTTCATTCAGCGTTATCTCTCCGCCGCCGATTCTTGTTACCACACCGCCGGCCTCCTCCACAATCAGGGAGCCTGCCGCGTAATCCCATGGGCAAAGTCTCAACTCAAAGAACAGTTCCGCCCGTCCCGCCGCAACATTGCACAAATCAAGGGCAGCTGAGCCGCTCCGCCTTACATCAAGCGCTCTGCAGAAATATTGATACGCCATATCAAAGGATTTTTTTGCCAATCCTTCATAATAAGGCGCTGTTCCGAAAATTACTACCCCATTCTCAAGCGGCTGTTCCGATACGTGAATCGGCTTGCCGTTTAAGAATGCGCCCTGCCCCCTGACCGCCGTAAACACCTCGTCAAGGTACGGATTGTATACAACACCCATATACCGCATCCCGTCCTTTACAAGCCCTACCGATATCGCGCTTGCATGATAATCCTTGATAAAATTGGTTGTTCCGTCTATCGGGTCAACAATAAACGCATAGCCGCCTTCGACAGATGCATGTACGTCCTCCTCCTCACCCACAAACACTGCCTCCGGCAAAATCTCCAAAAGTTTTCTTTGCAGCTCCGACTGTACTTTTTTATCATATGCGGTCACAAAATTCGCATGACCGGACTTTGCGTCAATGTCGGACTTTGTCCTATCCGCATTTACAATAATGGCTCCGCATGTGCGTACCGTATTTACGATTTCCTCCAATAACTGTTCTTCCTGCATTCCGTTTTATTAACCCTATTCCTTTCTCAGCCTGCGAATTCCCCGGGAAACAGGTGCTTCCTTCTGTTGCTCCAACACATCCGTTCCCAAATCCTGTGACTGCGGTTCTCCCGGAACCGGTGCTTCCTCCTGTTGCTCCAACGCATCCGTTCGCGGATCCTATGACTGTGGTGGAACAGGTACTTGCTCCTGCGCGGCCGGTTCTATCGGTAAAGGTACCTGCTCCTGTGCGGCCGGCTCTATCGGTAAAGGTACCTGCTCCTGTGCGACCGGTTCTATTGGTACAGGCACTTGCTCCTGCGGCTCCAATGTATCTATTCCCGGCTCCTGTGACTCTGTCGGAACAGGTTCCTCCTCCGGCGTCGTCGCCTTCGGTTTTTCTTTTACCGGCTCCGTACCGGGCAGATAATAGCAGATGACCGGCGTTCCCTTTTGGACATACTCATAAATTTGCTCAGCAACAGAATAAGGCAGATTGATACACCCATGAGAACCGTTTGTCTTATAGATGTTTCCGCCAAAAGAGCTTCTCCACGAGGCATCATGCATGCCTACGTTATTGTTAAAGGGCATCCAATAAGAAACGGGTGTACTGTATCCCTGACCTGCCAAGGTTGCATTGCGCTCTTTATAGGTAATCCCATAAATTCCCGCGGGTGTGTCGTATCCTCTTGATGCATTCCCCGACACAAAATCAGATTCCAAGACCATCTCGCCCTCTATGTATAAGAGCAAATGCTGTGCTGTCAGGTTAATCTCCACATAGGTATCTCCGTAATCCGGCATACCGTGGGCTGCCGCGGTCTGATAATAAACCGGCGTGCGTTCCCCGCTTTCGCCCTTTTCAATCATCTCGACAAGCTCCGCCGTTTCCTGCTGCGTATTCAGCCACCAGCCGTAATCCCCCTCTTTAATCGTAACATCGATGTCATAGCTGGTTTTGAAGGTCCGCGTCTTAAAAATCGTATTATAATTTTTCCGAAGGTACTCCACATAATCAGCTACCCGCGTTTCATCCAGCGTCACACGGGAACCGTCTGTTTCAAGCCATGTGACAATCGTCGCGCCGTCCAGTATCTCCTGTTTGTCCCCAAACGTATAGGTAATTGTTATATCGGCGTATTTTTGCAGATTTTCAAAAGATGCCCTCAGCTCCTCATTGTCCGAAGTGATTTCCGCCGTTTCATAGCATCCCGCATCGCTTAAGTTTACCGTATCCGCTAATTCCTCCACCGCTTCCCGAATAGCCGCAAAAGTCCTTTGCCGATTTAATCGGCTCCCCGGTCTTTCCTCTATGATTCTGTATCCGACCTCCGGAATGTAATCCGATATGTACGCGTCTGTCGGCTCGACAATAAAGTCCCTGCGGAAGCCGCTTAAGCTTTCGATTTTCGCTTCCAAGGCCTCTTCATCGTAAGTAATCATATTTTCCGTCGTTTGCTCAATCTCCTGCCTGATAAACCATAAAAAACTGTTTTGATCCTCCAAAATTTTCTCAAAAGGCTCTACCGACGCATAAGATAATCCAATCTCGGAACCCGATATATCCTCCACCAGCACGGTACCGTCCGGCTGACGCTGCTCCACATGAAGAACATATCCCTGAATGCGTTCCGTAAGCTCCGAAATCGACATTCCCGACACGTCTATCTCGTCAATCACCGTCCCCTCCATAAAACAGCTTTGGTAATGGTTCAGACCATACAGGTAAACCACCAGTATGCAAAGCACAGGCACACCTATCATCAGTGAGATTATAAAAGTCTTCTTACTATGTTTCGTCATAAATTTCTGACATCCTTTCCAAAAAATATGCTGATTTCGCTCATTTTTTGTCCTTTTATACATCCTCAATATACTTTGTATTTATTATATCAAATTTTTATCTGATTTGGTATAGGTTCCGGCACCAAAAATAATGGAAAACAAATATTTGTATACAAGATGCACTGTTGACGCTTGCAGAGGAAGTGATATGAGATAGAATAAGAGAAATGAATACGACCATCAGGGGTCAATCCTCTCTCGATTTTACCTGTAATCAGAGAATCCACCCCTAACGTTCCGGCACATTCATATCTTGCAAAATGACTTGCATGAATTTCCACCCGCTGCACTGCCGGATAAACACAATATCATACTGCTCCATGTTCTTTACAAAGCCCGTAATCGCCGGACGGGCTTTGTAAACTGTTATACATCGTCCCAGCTGAGCTTCTTTCTTTCCTCTTTTAACAATTTGTACACTTTCCCCATAAAGCTCTCCTCATCAATGGGCTTTACGGCGTAATCATTTGCACCGCCGCTGATTGCTTTCACAACATGCTGTTTGTCATTATTGGAGGTCAGGAAGAGAACCGGTACCTGCTTCAGGTCATCCTTCTCGCGTATCATCTCAAGCATCTCATACCCGTCGATTTCCGGCATATCAATGTCCAGAATGATCAGGTCGGGAGTGTCCTCCTCCTTTAAATATTTGAGCGCCCGCATCCCCTTGGAGAACGCATGGTACTCATAGGTTCCGCTCAGCAGCTTCTCAAGCGTCTTTAGTATGATACCGCTGTCGTCTACTGCGATAATACATTTTCTGTCTCTCATTTTTCATTTTCTCCTTTCAAAAGTTCTATTGCCTTATCTTCATCAAACTCGTCCTCTATCGCGGACAGCACCTCCTTTAACAGCTGCCGCCAGTCAGGCTGTAACGGGTTTTTCAGCCATTCCTTGATCCGGTTTACCGCGTCCTCTGTCCGGAACGCGTCAATCAGCGCCGCCATCTCATCAAGCCTCTCTTGCGGCAATTCCATGATATTTCCCTCTGGCGCGTCTTCCTCGTTTTCCGATTCACAGGCATATTTTTCGCAGATGGCCTCAAAGGTCTCCAATGCGTTTTCCCAAGCCTGTTCCAGTTCTTCCCGGTGTTCCCTTATGTAATCTTCCCTGCCCGCCTTGCTCTGCATCTCATGGTCGTACGCGATATCCGCAAGCATATCCGCGCCAAGCGTCCGCGCATTGCCTTTCAGGGCGTGTACCTGAATGGCATAATCCTTCATGTTATGGTCTGACAGATACTGCTCCAGCTGCTTCATTTTCTTTTTGTCCTTTATAAACAGCCGGACAAGCTCCAGATAAATATCCATACTGCCCTGCGCATGCTGCAATCCGTTTTTGACGGATACGCCCTGCTTTAAATATGCATCATATTCTTCCTTTGCTTCCCCCGCTTTTACCTCTCCGACATCGTCCTCTCCCGACAAAATCAGCTCCTGTGGGAGATATTCGCATATCATCCGCTCCATAAACTCCGCGTCAATCGGCTTTGTCAGGAAATCCGAAAAGCCCTCCGACAGATACTGCTCCCGCGCGCCTGCCACGGCATTCGCAGTAAGCGCAATCACGGGTGTATCCTTATTTTTATGCTCCGACATTTTCTTCATCTCGTGAAGCGTTTCGATTCCGTCCATTTCCGGCATCATGTGGTCCATGAAAATGATATGAAACTTCTCCTTTTGGATGTATTCCAGACACTGTCTTCCGGAATCCGCTGTTGTGACCTGCAGTTTTGTCCGTTTGAGCAGAGCCTTAAATACGGTCAGGTTCATGGCATTGTCATCCACCACAAGCACACTTGCCTGCGGCGCCGTGAAGCTTCCCTTTTTCTTTCCTGACAATGCTGCGTTTCTCTCCTGTATTGCGCGAAAGCTTCCCATAGGTACGTCGCTTACGATTTTCTGCGGTATCATTACCTGAAAGGTTGAGCCTTTTCGGTATTCGCTCTCCACCTTCATATCGCCATCCATCATCTTTAACAGCGACATCGTAATATTCATGCCAAGCCCTGTTCCCTCAATATTGCGGTTCTTCTCCTCATCCAGGCGCTGAAAGCTTTCAAAAAGCTTTCCCATATCCTCCTTTCTGATTCCCATGCCGGTATCCTTCACGGATATTTTGAGCAGGATATTGTCCTTATCCCGGTATTCCCCTGCAAGGATAAGCTCCACGCTGCCCTTCGGCGTATATTTCACGGCGTTTGTCAGGAGATTTGTCACAATCTGCTTGATCCGCACATCATCACCGTAGAGAACGCTTGGGAGTGTTTCGTCCGGCTCCACGCTCAGCTTCAAATCCTTTTCGTTTGCGCGAAAATATATCACATTCCACAAATCCATAATAACCGCCGAAAGCTCATACTCCACCGGAATAATCTCCATCTTACCGGACTCAATCTTTGACATATCCAGAATGTCATTGATCAGGAACAGCAGCGTTTTTCCGGAGCTTTGGATATTGGACGCATATGTCAGGATTTGTTTGTCCTCAGACTCCCGCAGTATCATCTCGTTCATGCCAAGCACGGCATTGATCGGTGTCCTGATTTCATGCGACATATTGGACAGGAAACGGCTTTTTGCCTCATTTGCGCGTTCCGCGACCTCCAAAGCGACCTGTGCGTCATGCAGCTCATTCAGCTTTGTCACATCATTGATCACAACGACTACCGCCCGTTCCCCCTCACTGTAAAGATAGCTTGTGGTCAGAAGCAGGCTGATTATCATGCCGTCTCTTTCAAAATCAACAGGCGCCTGGTCGGCCCTTGCCTTTTCATAGATCGTGTCTAATATAATCTCATTAAATGCGTCATTATTTTCCTGCATCAGAAAAATCGACATATAGGAATTTCCAACGTCCTCCGGTTTTAAACCGAGTATGCGCTCCGCCGCAGGATTCAGCATGGCAATGTTCCCGTTCCTGTCAATCACCATGACGCCCTCCTGCATGTTCCGCACAATCTCCTCATAGAAGCTTCCATTGAATTGTTTCATCTCTGTATCCCGTCTTTCTCCGTGTAACAGTTCAGATACCTTCACTGTTACAGCAAAAATCCATGCAAAATCGCCTTTGGCGATGAATTTTTGCTTTCTGCCACTACGTTTTCTTACGGTATTTGCAGCAAAGTGCAAATGCCTGTCTGAACTGTTACTTCTCCGTATACTTTGCCGCCTTCAGTACATTTTTCCCGTCAATGCGCTGATAAGTAATCTCGTCCATAATCTGTTTCACCATGAAAATGCCAAGACCGCCTATTTCCCGTTCCTCCGCACTGAGCGTAATGTCCGGCTCCTCTCTCTCCAAAGGATTGTACGCAAAGCCGCTGTCAGTGAACGTGAGCGTCAGCCTGTCGCCCTCCGCAGCGAGCTCCAGCGTCGCATCGCCAATGCCGTCAGGATATGCATAGCTGCATATGTTGACATAGATTTCCTCCACCACGATATCAATCTGCGTCTGAAACTTGTTGTCATATCCGCAGCCGTCCATAAAACGATTCACAAAATCCGTCACCGTTTCCAGGGACGCAAGCTCCGCCCTCAGCGTAAGGTTGTCCTTTTTCTTCCGAAACATCATCCCCAGCATGGTAATGTCATCAAACTGCTCGGCTTCTCCCACGAACTCATCCACAGCCTGTTTGACCGTCTGCAAAAGCTCCTGCGGATTCTTTTCGGCATTTGCGCAGAGCACCAATTCCAGCCGCTCCATGCCGTATAGCTCTTCGGCTGTATTGGTCGCTTCCGTGACGCCGTCCGTAAACAGAAAGAGACGGTCCCCCGGCGCAAGGTGCAACTCTCCCGTCTCATATGTCATTTCCTCAAAGCCTGCCAGAACGAACTGCGGCGTAACGCTGCGAACATGATAGCCCTCATTGCGTCCGGCGATAAAGGGCGGTTCATGCCCGGCGTTGACGTAGGCCATATCTCCCGTGCTCAAATCCAGAACACATTCAAATGCCGTGATGAAGAGTCCCTCTTTATTGGATTCGCAAAGCAGCCTGTTGACCTCGGTGAACACTTCCCCCAATGGTCTTCCGGGCTTCGTGTGGTCCTTAATCAGCGTCTTTCCGATTACCATAAACAGCGCGGCCGGAACCCCCTTCCCCGATACATCCGCAATCACCATCGCAAGGTGCTTATCATCCACCATAAAGAAATCGTAAAAGTCCCCGCCGACTTCCTTTGCCGGGTCCATGAGCGCATAGATATCAATTTCCTCCCGCTCCGGAAAGGCCGGAAAAATACTGGGAAGCATATCTGCCTGAATCTGTGTGGCAATGTCAAGCTCCGCTCCGATGCGCTCTTTTTCCGCAGTAACGGCGGACAGCTTTTTGAGGTATTCCCGAAGTTCCAAATTCATCTGCGCAAAGGATTCCGAAAGCTCCTCAATTTCATCACCCGTATGAATCTCCACATGGAAGGTATCCTCTCCTTCCAGGCTGCCGACCATGTCCTTTGCGGCTTTGTTCAGCCGGTCGATGGGAATGATAATATTTTTTCTGATAAATACATAAAAGGCTCCCATTGAAACGGCAATTACCCCAAACACGCTCAATATGACTGCCATCAGAAAGTGAAAAAGCCCCCTGCGGATTCCCGGCATGGACAAATCCACGCCCACTACCGCAACAGGATCTCCGGCGCTGTTGAAAACAGGAGAATATGCCGATGCAATATAACCATAGGTTTCATCTCTCGTTATGGACATTTTCTGAGGCGGATTTTGGCAAAAGACCGCACTTACCGCCTCTTTTCCGCCTTCCATGTAAGCTTCATGGTAGCCGAGCGAACGCACGCCCTCCTCATCACCTACATCCCATATATAAACAAGGTCATTCTCATATGGAACAAATACGGAGTAATATTCCAAATCGGTCTGTCTCTGCGATATCTCCAAAAAATTCCGAATCCCCCTGTAATAGTCGTCCTCTTCATTCGTCTGTATGTAGGAAAGCACCCTGTCGCCGTCAATATACTCCGCTGCCGCTCTTGCATAAGAAAAAGCCATATTGTTATATTCACTCATCCGCTCTTTCTTGTACCGGATATCAATTGTCAGGCAGGTTGTCACTGCGATGATGACTGCAAGAAAGGACATTCCCGCCAATGCCTTCATGCCAAGCTTACGATGCTTCATAATGAATCCCCCCTCCTGTTACTCTTCTTTACGGCTGTCCGTTTATGCGCTATTAAACCGGACACCACACTGATACACGTGCCGAGTAGCAACGTCGCAGACACTGACAGTTCCTGCGTTCCCCGCCAAATGTAAAGGACAACATTCGTACTCACCATGACAAATACCCAATGGATACAGTATACCGCATTCACATTGCGGCTGAGCTCACCGGCACAGGCGAGGAGTCTTTGCGGCAGGAAGGGGACAGCCGCATAATAAATTCCGATTGCCCCAACCGTTACCGCAAGACTCACAAGCGCATCTGTTGTAATCAAATGGTAGTAGCAGTTCTGCCCCTCTCCAAACATTCCCCATCTGTAACCAATTCCAAATGGCAGATAAATCACGCAAACAAGTATGCCCGCCATTGACAGAAGTCCATAAAAGAGCTTTTTGCTTTTCACATAATGCAGTCTCTCACCAAACACATAACCGCTCACCGGAATGATCAGCCAGTTTAGCAGCGGGAAATCAGAGAACACCTTTCCTGCTGCATCCTCTGTACCGATGAGATATCCTAAAAAGATGTTGCCAAGCGGCGTTCCCACATCCGCTCCGTTCAGCACCGTTCCAAGAACGGACATCCCAATGCATATGAGGACCATTGCCGCATTTGACAGACGAAGTCTGACAAACAGGGCAATGAACAGCATCGCAAGCGCCGCGAACTGCAGAATGTCATTTCCCAACATCCGATATGGCAACGGGGCGATATACTTCCCATAATCGCCCGTAATCAGATATCCCGCCAAAAACGGAAGCAGAAAACGGCACACATTGAGCGCATATCCCGTAATACCTATTTTGATTCCCCTGTACACGTAGTCTTTTGGCGTATGGTGCTTCGTATATGTCATGCCGACACCCATGACAAACATAAACATCGGCGCACTGACCGGTCCCCCGATTACCGAGTCAAACACAAAGGGGACCCCATGCGCAAGCCGGTCCTCGGGCGTACATTCTATCGTACAGTGTATCAACGCCAGACAGAAAATAATGACTGCTCTTGCTAAATCCAGTTCCTGCTGTCTCCCACTGTTTACGACCTCTTTTGAAAATATTTTATCCTTCAGGTTCATGGCTTCTCTACTCAATATGCAGCGCCGACTGGAAGCCTGTCATCCTAAGGACTTCCATAACATCGTCATTGACATGAATCAGCTTCATGACGCCCGATTTGGAAACTGCCGTCTTATGTCCCAGAAGCAGCGCCCGCAGCCCTGCACTTGCCACATATGCTACCTTCTCAAAGTCAACCACAAGGTTTTTGGTTGTCTGAAACGATCCGATAATGGCGTCCTGCAGCTCCTTGCTGTTTGTCGCATCAATCCTTCCCTCTACCGCTAATGTTGTTTCTTCTCCATTGACTGTCTTTACAATGTTCATCGCTTTCTTCATCCTTTCTGTTTTATCTTACTGTTTTATCTTACCGCTTTATGCAGACGGCTTCTCACATCGCTTCCGACTCATCCGGCAGCTTCATCAAATCTTCATCCGCCAGTTCTTCCAGCGCATTTTTATCCATCAAATCGTCACCCAGCATCATCAGCTCCAGTTCCACTTCCTCAGCGTTTTTCCGTTCCAGCACTTCTACATTTTCGTCAAGCTTCGAGTGATCAATCTTATTCCGGAAGTCCTGTCCGGTTACCGCTTCCGTAAATTTTGTAAATTGGTCATGACCGACAAATACATCATTACCTGTCCATCTGCTCAGAATCGCATTCACTTCCTTGACGTCTTCTTCTGCTTTCGTAATCTGGTTTTCCAACTCCTTCTCCGCATTTGTTATCTTCTCCAATGGTTCATCGAGTTTCTTCATTGCTTCCTTATAATAGTTCATACGGCTCGTCTCATGCTCAATGATCATGTCAAAATTAACGTATCCGACGTCCTTCTTATTTTGGGTTACCGCAGCCGCAGTCTTCTTATCCTTAAAAAATCCTTTCCCGGCATTGAGCTCTCTATAGATTTTCAGCACATTTTCGTCAGTGACATCGTCCTTCTGCAGACGCGCCAGACGCTCCTTATGTTTCTCGGTCGCCTCTTCCATACGATCTTTTTCATATTGGATAATGATATCAGGAGTCAGCACCGCCTCCGCGAGATGCTCTTTCCGGTAAATCTTGTCAAACTCCGGTTGTCTCTTTATTCCCGCTTTTTCCGCAAATTCCCTGCCTTTGGATTCCCCGAGGACGATTTTCCGGTACGCGTCATAATACTCCATATTGCTCATTTCGTCGGCTTCGTCATTGAGTTTATCCAGGGCATTGATGCGGTCTTTATATAAGCCCTCCTCATAATCGAGAATCTGCTTGGGTGTCACCTTATCCAGAAGGGCATCATGTTTGTTCAGCTCTTTCATATATCCCTTCCCGGCATTCATCTCCTCATAAAGCTTTATGATCTCCTCATTTGTCTTACCGTCCTTCTGCGCCTGCTTCAACCTCGTATATCTTTCATAATGGCTTTCCACTGCGTTGCTGTCATCGAACCGGACGAGCTTACTCACTGCCTTTTGCGCCAGAGCATCCGTTTTTTTCTTCCAAGAGATGGAATCCTCCTTTATGCCATACTTCTCGAACCGCATCATATCTTCTATGGTATAATTTCCGTTTTTTGCTTTAACAAAAGCCTGCGCAAATCCGGTTCCCGCGCCCATTTTTCTATAGAAATCCCACACCTCCTCATCGGTCTTTGTTGATTTTTCCGCCTTTTCATCCTTGCCCAACCCCATAAATTTACGAAGCTTCTCTACTCTGGTTTTATGGACTCCCCAAAACTCCTCCAACATCTGCTCCGCTATCTTTGCGTAAGTATCTTTGAGCTCCTCCTGCCTGTATTCAGATGAAAAAGAGCCTAAGTATGGGAAAAAATCCTCCCACTCATCATCGTTCAACTGAGCAGAATAGGCACTTCTCAGATCACCAAATATACTTTTCCAATGTTCGGGATCTATATTTACCCTTTCTTTGTTAATATATCCTATACACTCATTCAGATACTGCCCCGTATCCTCATAAGCTTTAAACACATCATCATCCTTACTTAAAGTACCCATAGCATCAGTCAACAAGTGAGTCCAATTGTATATATGGCTTACAGCCCTTTTATAGTTTCCATAGGCATCTTTATTTTTCTCCTTTATCATATCAAGACGCACTTCTTTTTCTATCTCCTGCTGATCAGCTGTCCCCCCCGTTCCGCCAAAAGCCTTATAAGTCATGTTTTTCAACTTCTTATCCCACTCATCGTCCTGTTCCTTCTTCTCCTTTTTCAGTTTACCTTTGTATGCGGATGCTGCTATTTTTTCATCCCATAATTCTCCGCCTATCTTTTGCATCCTTTTTATCAAAGGATGCCTATAAACATCCAAAAGCTTAGTGCTGAAACGGTTTATCCAGTCCAAAGAAATTATCTCATTTACAGCTTCTCTTGCAGCACTCTTTTCCTCCTCCTTCTTAGCAGTAATATTTCCTTTATGCTGGTTCAACCAACCATTACAAAGAGCTATAGCATCATCTCGTTCTTTCTTACTTTTGAACTCCTGCCCCTCAGCCGCAACCGTAACCTGTTTCCGGAACTCCTCCGACTTCGGATCCATTATCTTCGAATACTCTGCTTCCGCTTTCCAGATCAGGCGCGCCTTTTCCAGTAAGTTTTTGTTCGTTTCATCTCCTTTCTTCAGGTCCTTAGCCTTATCCTCTTCATACTTCAGGATATCCTCCTTTGAAGCCGCTTTTGCGGTATTTATCTTCCACTGGTGTTTCTTTCCAAGCTCTCCGCCTCCCCTGTTTTTATCACTGTAATAGTTCCTTGCAGCCTCCGTCATGCCTTCTTGCGTGAAAGACAAATTCCCTGTGACATGCGGCATGATTTTTTTGATTTCCGCACTAACCTTTTCCGGTGATCCGCTGTTCTCGCTTATAATCTTCTCAATATTGTCACGCCCTGCCTTGTATTCTTCCAGCATCTCAATACGGTCTATTTTCCCCTTTGTCAGTCCATTCAGGCGTTCCCGTTCATATTGAATGATTTTTTTAATAGCTTCATCATCCTGAAACAGCTTGGGGTTCGAAAAGAAATTCTTATCCTTATAGGTTTTATAATAGTGTTCCGCAAAATCCCAGTTCGGTTTATTCTTATCAAGGTTCTTCTCTTTCACCAACTGCTCCAGAGCCTCATAACGCGTTTTATGTTTTTTTCGGCTGCTGTCAGGGTGTTCTTTTTCAAATCTTATAATATCCGCCTTTTTCGCCGTATAACGCGCATAATTCTCCAGAAGACTTCCGTCCGACAGCTTACGGTATTCCGCAATAATTTCTGTGTTTGTGTTTTTCCCCTTCATCTCTGTAATCTTATCGATGCAGTCCTGAGAGCGCTTCCCCAGTTCCTTCACTCTTCTTTCTTCATAGGCAATAATTTTCTTTCTTGTCGCCGCCTTCTTCTCTGCATTGTCCTGAATGGCCTGTTTTTGCTCGCCGACCTTCATTCCCTTCTCCTTTTGATCCAGAGAAGCCTTATAATGCGCATATGCCTGTTCATTGATTGCCTTATCAGCCTTCTCGGCCTCTTCAGATGTATATTTGCTCTTCTCCTGCTCCTTCCATGTCTCCATCTCCTTAATGCGGTCTTGATGTTTTTGAATTTTGTCTGCCACATCTGCACGATTTTCTTTGAACTTGTCCTCCCTCCGATACTGCACCTCCTCGTCTTTCATGTTCTGCAATGTCCGCTTTCCCCCATCGAGAGCCCTCTTCAAGTCAACATTGAGGTTATTTAACCCTTTCATCATTTCGGAGTCCTTCTTCCCTTCGTCAGTTATAAAGTTTCCTCCAATACCGTCGTTGGTGATTTTTTGGTTGAACGCCGCCAACTGATCATGCAACGCTGCGAGACTTTCCTTCGCCTTTTTGCCCTGCTCAACTTTTTTAAGGATTTGATCATTTTTAATGATAGTAAGACCTAAATTGTCCCTTTTTTTTATCTCATTCCCCAAGGCACTGACCGTATACAGTCCCTCTTTTACTTTCCATGTTGTAGGTTTCAGACTCTTCTGCGTGTTCATCAATACCACATTTCCTTTGATGCCCAAAAGCGTCCATTCCCCAAATGTCCAGCTCTTTAACTCCTTCTCCCAGCCAAAAAGCGCTGATTCTAACTTTACATCCCCTCCAACGCTGCCTTTAATGTCAATCCCGGCAGCAAGCTCCATTTCCGGGTTCTTATTTATCTTGACTTTATTCTTTTCCAGGCTTACCGGAAGTTTAAGCTCTCCCTCGGCAAATTTAGAATCGCCGAGGTTTCCTTCTGCTTCCGCTTTTGCGAACAATCCGCCTTTGGCACAGAATATATATCCCACACCTGCCTCCAGTCCCAGCCCCAAAGCAATACCAACCGCTCCCGTCATATGAATCTTTATACGGAATATCCTCTCTATAACATCACACTCCAGGACCTCCACCTTATTGCCCGTCACTCTCAGCTTAACCTTGGGCTTCTCCCCAGGCTGCTTATCCAGTGCGGCTTCGCCGGAAACCCCAAACTTCCACTCCGGCGTCAAAGATACATAAAAACTCAATCCCGGCACAATCGGCCAGGTTTGATCAAACTCAAATTTTTTTTCTTCCCCGTCAAATTTGTTCTCGGGCAGTTTGCCGTTTCTGAAAAATTCACCAAGTCCTTCCTTGGCAAACGCCAGCTTATCCATCGTTTCCTCAAGCTTCTCAATCGCCTTCATTACTGCATTTTTTTGTTCATCATTCAGATCATTGTCCTCGGAAACCTCTTTTTTCTCTTCGTCCTTATCGTCATCAGATGAGAGGTTCTTGCCAAACGAAAAGGAGAATGTTTTCTCATAAAAATTCAGCATCGCATTCCCATTCTCGGTTTTGCCCTTAAACTCTCCATTTGTCAAATTGAAACTCGCACCGATATCACCCTGCTCGAATTCGATTCCATCCTTGCCCACTTTGAACATGGGGGTGTTTTCGTCAGCCTCCGATTGGCTCGTCTGCAATTGGTTCTCGCTCTCCAACGGAGACACAGAAGGCATTGTGATTCCACGGTCGTCAACGATAGCTTTGTTAATCGTGTATTCCTTTTTCCCTTCCTTGTTCGTCAGCTCAGGATTTATGAGCTCCAGCGCTGAATCTCCTTCTCCCTTAGCGATTGCCCTTGCACTCAGCGTTTGTCCGTCCTTAAATTTGTACTGCACGGGCGTATTGACTTCCAGCGTATACTTATCGGCATTCGCCCTTTTTCCGGCAGGCGCTTTAATCGTGAAGACATTAATCTCATACGCTTCGATAAAACCGGTGCCTACAGGGCTGAATATCAGCCTTGCCGACGTTCCTCCTTCTTTCGGATATACTGCCTGTCTATTACCCGAATCCTCGATTTTTCCTATCATGGATGCAGGCTTTAAATCCATAACCACGCCATTAAACAGGGGAACCGCCCCGCCTCTGACCTGATGATTCTCCGCCCTGCCCTTGATCGGAGTCCCGTTAAACGTGAAGTTAATCTTTTCGGAACCCAACCCCTCAAGCCAGCTC
>CAMWYL010000004.1 GCA_947178465.1 uncultured Lachnospiraceae bacterium
CAATGCCAGCCCGTCCAGCGCTTTCAGCTTCTCCATGCGGGGAGTTAACTGTTCCACCGTTTTTTCCGAATCCACAACGAGCAGAAGGTCACGGCCAAGATATGCTTCTATCGGTCTTGCCCCTAATGCCAACTCCATTTCGTCCGTCACTTCTGTCTGCTTAATCTCATAAGCAGGAAAGTCCAGCTCATACATATCGCCTTTTTTCTCAACTGCCAATTCCCCGCTCAGTGTTTGAAAGGTAATCCGTGCAAGCCCCTTCTCATAAAACCGCATGATAACAAATGCGCACGCAAGCGTGGCGTGTCCGCAAAGGTCAATCTCCTCCTTGGGCGTAAACCAGCGAAGGCGATAATGCTGCCCCTCCTTCACTGCAAATGCCGTTTCCGAATAATTATTCTCTTTTGCAATATTTATCATTAATTCGTCCGCAATCCAACTGTCAAGCACACAGACAGCAGCTTGATTTCCGGAGAATACCTCGCTTGCAAAAGCATCAACGATATACTGTTTCATCTTTTCCTTCATTCCTTTGTCTGATATCCCATCTGTTCTTTGTAACGGCAAAATTATAACATATCCTCCACCCGTTCACAACACTGACCTATTTCCCGTTTACCCCTACCCTTAAGACAGAAAATTGACAGTATATTCAGAATATAATACAATATTGATATTACAGTAAACGACAAACAGATTTGCCGTTTACAGTAATTCTCCGAAGGATGCGCACGATTTTTGCAAAGTAAATTCTGCGTTTGCACGCGACAAAAATCGGCGCCGAAAACGTCATAAGGAAAATACTTATGACGTTTCCTATATTTTACATGAATTGGGAGGTACATATCTTGAATACGCTTCATATGATGAAGAACCCTTGGGCAGTGAGCAAAACTTCTGTCCAATGTCAGCATTGCAATAATGTCTATCTTGCCCAAAGAATCAACTGCTTTGATACGCTCCTTTGGCCGGAGGGCAGAACGGTGCTGGATGAAGAAGAATTCTTCCATCCTGTCTGTCCCCAATGCCAAACGCGGGCAGAGATATCTTATCCTGGCCGCTATATTGACAAGGAGTTGGGAATCGCGGCCGTACTGGTTCCCGGTATTGAAAATCAGGACACCGATGCGCTTTTTATTCAGATGAACCGTTGTCTGAAGGGGCTTGCATCGGACGGCATGGAGCACAGAGCTGTCGGCAATTTCTACTCCATGGCGGAGCAGATGCGCATTCACCGGCACCGCTTGAACGATAAGGCCATACAGCTTTTAAAGCCCCTGATCATCGGCAACCTGCAATCGCAAGGCTATGAAGTGTGGAACGGCTTCTTCACGGGACTGGTGCATCCGGAAGGGGCGGAGCCGTTAGAGAGTACCATGTATGTCTCAACACAGGAAAATGCGGCGAATGTTTATACGGAGGATGTCTATCAGTTTGATATTTATCTCACAAACGGGGATATCGCTCCCTGGGGAATCAATGATGCCGCTTATCAAATTGCCATGAATATCCTGAGAGATAAGGGACTGGCGGAGGACGACGGGCAATTCCATCTGTATGATCTGTCGTGGGCAATCGACATCCATAACAGTCTGGGACAGCATTAGGAAAGGGGGCGCACAACAAATGAAATCAAGCATTGTGAAAGAAGCCGAGCGGCTGTATCGCTCAGGAAATACACAGGAAGCGCTCCGATACTATGCCACCTGCCTGTGGCGCGGAGAGGAACAGAGCACGGAGCTCTTGTCCGCATGGCTTGGCGACAGGAGCCTTGTCTCAAAAGCGGGAGAACAGGCTGTTTGTGCCTTTATTGCATCCGTTTTATTCACAATCGACCGCTGTGAGGAGCCGCTCCGCGAACAGCTGTGGGTGCTTTGCCATAATACCTTTGACGGCATCACGGAATGCGAGGACAGACAGGATACCTCGGACAGATATGTTGTGGAATGCAATTTATACCGCCATCAAAAGAACCCCGAAAGGGCTCTTGACGTTATCCGGAAGGGTCTTGCCAGAGGCGGCACTACCTCAAGGTACACCTTTGCGGGGCTGACTTATCTTGATTTGGAGCAGGAGGAGGAAGCGGAAAAATATATTGCATTAGGACATCAATCCGACCCGGGCAATGCTGCCGCTTACAACGATTTGGGCGATTATTATTTTAACCGCAGCCGCTGGCAGAAGGCCGGCGAATGCTATTATAAGGTGCTGGAGTCACAAGATTACAATGACTGCAGCTGGGCGGAGCCTTCGTGGATTTTCTGCTGCTTTATGGCAGACGCAAATCCCTATGAGTTGGAACGGCTTGCGATGTGTGCGGCAGCAGATATCAATAACGACCGTGCGCGACAGCTTTGTGAAAGAGCCGCGTTCGAACTGCTGACCCCTAATGTCGATTATCTCAGCTTCAGTACGGAGAGCATTATCAACGGCGTGCGCAGTATGCGGAAAAGCAATAACACCTCCGGTGTTGTCAGCTGCGGAACGACCTGTCAGGAGTCCGCAAGCAGCGTCAACGCGATGCGCCTTGCACTGGAGCAGATCTGCGGTAGGCCCGCCTCCTTCGTCATCTCCTCAGGCAAAGCACAGGACCCGCCGCTTGATGAGACTGTGGATGAGGAAGGGCTTGTCCTGTGGGACTACCACGACATCAATAATCCGATTGCGGTTGTTGACAGACCGTCCGACTATGTGGGCAGTCTTGTCGGCGAACTGGCGGAAACGGAGTTCTCTCTGGGTGCATGGTATGAAGCCGCAAAGGACTACGCCGCAAAGCTTTCCCCGGAGCAATGCAATGAGCTATACGGCGTTATGGTATATCCGCCGAAACAGACAGGCAGTCAGATTGCTGCTGAGGATTGGCTGTTCCGGGTACAGTTTGCCGCAGTGTGCATTCTGGCACGAATATCGCTCCATGAGCTTGACAAAATCTGCAAGGGACAGCTTGATTGGCCGATTATCCCCGCATTTACACTCGCTGCATGGCTTGCCTCCCGGGATTCCTCCCATGCACAATGGGCAGAAGGCATTTTGAATATAGTACAAAGCCGTATTTCACGAAACAATTACTGCTTTTTTGAATACGCTTATACCTGCGCGGCCTATCTGCTGCCAAATAAAGACGAAGAATATTATGTAAAATTATGGCAGTGGCGGCACGCGTTATAGGAAGTGGCGGTGTACAAAGTCGGGACAATTTGATATAATCATAGGAAACGTTATACGGAAAAAATTATGACATTTCCCATAAAAGTACATTGTAACGATAATCCAAGATTGAAGGTTTTAGCGTACGCAAAGAACGTGCGCAGAAATGGAGATTAATATGAACAAGAAAAAGGTGGTTGTCGCATTAGGCCATGATGCCTTAGGCTATACCATTTCGGAGCAGTTGGACGCAGTGAAGAATACGGCGAAGGCTTTGGCGGATTTGGTGGAGGCAGATTACCAGCTCACCATCACGCACAGCAACGGCCGGCAGGTGAGCATGATTCACAAGGCAATGACCGAGCTTCGACGTATTTATATCGATTATACGCCCGCGCCAATGTGCGTGTGCTCCGCAATGAGTCAGGGCTATGTGGGCTATGATATCCAGAATTCCTTAAAGTCCGAGCTTTTAAGCCGTGGAATTTCCGTTCCGGTCAGCACGATTTTGACACAGGTTACCGTTGACCCCTATGACGAGGCATTTTATGACCCCAAGAAGGCAATCGGCCGGTATATGTCCAAGGAGGATGCGGAGCTTGAAGTAACCAAAGGGAATTATGTCAAAAAAGAAGCGGAAGGCTACCGTAGGATTGTAGCGGCGCCAAAGCCGATAGATATTGTGGAGATTGACGCGATCAAGACCCTCTCCGATGCGAATCAGGTCGTTATCGCATGCGGCGGCGGCGGGATTCCGGTTATCGAACAGAAGCATATTTTGAAGGGCGCCTCCGCCGTCATTGAGAAAGACAGTATTGCGGGCAAGCTTGCCGCTGACCTGAAGGCCGACGAGCTTCTTATTCTTACCAGTGTGGATTATGTATACTTAAATTACGGCAAGGAGAATGAGACGCCGATTAAGTCCATGACGGTTTCCGAGGCCAAAAGCTACATTGCACAGGAACAGTTTGGGGAAACGGATATGCTCCCGAAAATCCTCGCTGCCATCACATATCTGGAGGCGGTTCCCACCGGAAAGGCAATTATCACGTCCCTTGATAAGACCTCCGATGTGATCAATGAGAGGGTAGGGACAGTCATAACTGCCTGAGTCATCACTGCTTGAGACCGCCTGCCGTTATCAGCAGGGAGCCTATGATAATTCCAAAGTCCGAGATATTGAACACAATCTGTTCAAGCCGTCTTTGGAATCTTATCATAGGCTTTTTTTCGTCCTTATTGTGTAAGCTCACGCAGTCGCGGAACCGAAAGGAAAGATAGTCCACCACATATCTGCGCCGGAGCCGGTCATAGGTATTGCTGTAAGCTCCCCCGAGCAGCAGCGCAAGCCCGAGCTTGAACGTGCGCTTTCCCTTTGTGCCGAGCGTCGCCACGAATATCCCCGTCATAAACGCACTAAAGACCAGAGAAACAAGCGCTACCGCGGACTGCCTTGCCGCTGCGATATCCAACATGGCGCCTGTGTTATGGTACTTTCTGATTACCACTCTGCCATGTAGGAGCTGCCGTGTTTCTTCCGGTCTCAGATGCTTTTCTATTCCATATTTGATAATACTGTCTGCCACAAATAATGACATTAATGTCACAATATAGATCATTTTTCATACCTGCCCTCGCCGCTTCCGTATCCCGAAGCTTTTCTTAACGCTATCACAGGTGTGGAGCTTTGTCAATGAAAGACATGCCGGCATTATCTAGTCACGGTTCCCTGAATCACCGTACCGGAAGACGAGTTTGCCCCATTTCCGGCTGTGCTGTTGTTCGTGCTGTTTGCATTCGAATTGTTCGTATTTTTGTTGTTCGTCCCATTTGTATTGGAATTGTTTGTATTCGTATTCCCTGTCGTTGTTCCGTTTGCCCCGTTCGTATTCTTATTGCCTGTCGTTGTTCCGTTTGTCCCGTTTGTATTCGTGTTGCCTGTCGTTGTTCCGTTTGTATTCGAGTTGTTCGTTCCGTTATTCCACTTTGCCACATTCAGCTTGTCATGCAGGCTCGCGTAAAACGATTCCATTGAGTCATTAATCTTGAACTGATTGGTCTGCAGCAGGTCGATGTACTCCTTTATAATGCCCGCCAGATTGCTTCCTTCATTTGCATTCACGAATTTCTGATAATACTCCAGCGCCTCTTTATTGATGGTGTCGTCACTGTCGCCCTTGTAGTAATGCGCGATTCCCTGCGCCTTGTCATAGCCACCGGATATTGCATTTGTCGCAATCTCCTCATACAGCTTTGCCGCCGCCTCGGTGCTCACGTCGTTCGGATATTTTTTCAGATGATTTTCAAATAAGAGCGCTCGCTCCAGCATCTCGGAGAGCGTCATGTTGATCACTCTCCGATTCTCCTTGTCCGACATTTTCATCGAGGGCGTTTCGCCCTCGAGTTTCATCAAATCCATAAAAGCAACCATATCCTCGGACATATATTTGCGGCTGTCCTCAAGCTTGGTAAAGTCAATGTTTCTGATATCATCCCCAAAGCCTAAGAGACCCGAAAAAAAATGCTTCACGTCATCCGCGCCCGCTTTTACGATGTTGGTGTTAATATAACTGATAATATTGTTCGGATCCGTATTCTTGTCATTGATCATCTTGTCAAACTCATTCGCGTTTGCCGAGCTGTTGTTATTATTATTACTGTTATTGTTATTGTCGTTCTCCCCGTTCGAGTCTGCCGAGCTGCTTTCGTCTGTCTGCGACATATCCTCGCCGGTCAACGGATCCTTATTCTCATTTGTCTTATTCTTATTGCCGCACGCCGCCAAAGAAAGCGCACAGGTAAGAGCCATTGCTGCTAACATCATTTTCTTTGTTTTCATAATATTTTCCCTCCGAGAAATTACAATTTTAGTGCTTGTTTTCCTTATTCTCTCTCGTTTTCGGGAAATTATGCATCCATGTTTTATCCGTTGAAATTTTTTAATTTTAATCCGGTTCCCGAAAGTAATAATTGAAATATTGCTCCCGCAACGCCTTGTAGGTGCCTCGCGGCAGATAAATCTTCTTTCCGTTCACCATGTGCATTTCCTGAGCGTTCAGACTGTCCACATATCCGAGATTGACGATAAAAGCGACCCCGACCCGCACAAACTCCTGATAATGGGAAAGCTGCTCATAAAGCTCCATCATGGTCATATGCAGCAGGCACTGTGTACCGTCTGCAAGGAGCATACGTTGTGTTTTCCGCTGGGCCTCGCAGTATATGATATCATTTAACGGCACCTTCACAAGCCGTCTTTCGATTTTCAGCAAAATATATTTCTTCCGTTCCTCCTGCGCATCCTTTAGAAATCTGTCCAGTACGGCGTACAGCTTATTCTCCGATACCGGCTTGACCAGATATTGGGAGGCATCCACATCAAAGGCCTCCAGTGCATATTCTCTGGACGTGGTAAGGAATACCAGCCTTCCTCCGTATTCCATATTGCGCAGCTTGGCCGCCGCTTCCATCCCAAAGGAGGCTCTGTTTCCATCCTTATCCGGCATATAAATATCCATAAAAATCAAATCCGGCATATATCCCTCTTCCCTAATCATATAGAGCAGCTCGTCCGCACTTTCAAACTGCTCAATGGCAAACTCCAAGCCGGAACGGTTTTTCTCATAATCACGCAGCAATTTTTCTGTTTTGTCTAACTCTGCCGTCTCATCATCACAAAGCGCTATCAGATACATTGTCTTTCCTCTCAATCAGTGGGATACTCATAATCAGCCTGAAGACAAACACCCCGTTATCATTTTTGAAGTCGTATTCTCCCTCATACTTTTCTGCCGTCTTGATAATGCTTGAAACACCGATGCCTCCGGTAAATTCGGTTTTCGGCTGTCCGTTCTCCAATTCCGTTTCCATTCTACAGGTGTTGCTGCACGAGATGATCAGTTTATTTTTTCTTTTCTTGAGCATCAGCCGGATGAAGCAGTCCCGCGCCTCCAGCTTCTGCACCTCCATACAGGCATAAATGGCGTTTTCATAGGCGTTCGCAAGTATCGTTACCAAATCAATATTCGGTATGGACAGGCTACTGCCAAGCTCAATGTCCAATGTAACCTTAATCTGCTCATTCCGCGCCTTTCTCGTGTATGCGGAAAGAATATTGTTGACCGCAGTGTTCGCACATATCACCTCCATCATGCCCCGATCGGTTTCCCTGTCATATTCCTTGAGGTATTGCAGCAGCTCCTCGTCCTACCCTCTGCGCACATATTCGGCAATAACCGCATTGTGATGTCTGACATCATGGCGCAGTCGTCTGCTGGATTCCACGGATTCCTCCAAAATCTCCAACTGTCGCTCCAACAGCCTGTGATTCATCTGCATCAGCTGGTTCTCCTTCTCGTATTCCTTCTCCCGACCGACATGAAGATAGAACCGGAACATAAGAAACTGCAACGTGCCTGTCAGAATAAAATTCGTGATAATCTGATAGAGCCGAAACGGCGTCGCCTCCCTGACATTGGGATTCAGAATAAAACCGATGCCAAAAAGGATACTGATAATCATAGCGGAAACGCTGAACCTGTCCACCTCGTTCTCCACATAATCACTAAAACCCTTAATGGGGTCCTTCAGCTTTTTTTCCATTATAACGGTCATGAGCAAAATCAATAAGATGCGCGTAATAATATCCGCCCATACATTCCTGTGAAAGAAAATAACAGCTGTCTCCAGCCCGCCAACCAGAAATACTGCCATCAGGTAGAAGGTCAACGCCAGCTTATAGATGGACAGATAGACCGAGTCTTTGCTCATAAAAATCGCAAAGACGAAAAAAAGCATGTACATTGCAATGGCGACAATCCGCACGCAGCTCTCCCAGTCCACCACATACCAAATGCAGCCCAGCGCAATTACCACCGCGCTGAAGCATCCGTAGCAGAGGACTGTTATTTTTCCTTCAAATCGGGATTCGCTCATCCTTGAGAACAGCAAAATAACTCCCGCAAAGCTTACCGCAAACCGAATCAACGCTATCCACACTGAACCGCCTAACATGCTTTTGTCCCTCCTTTTGCCGTATCATCATAAATTTTTACTCATACATTGTATAAGAAAAATGTCGCAATTTCCCGATTTTGGTACAGTTTGCATTTTTTGGGGTATCTTCTGTCCTCACACTCCCGCAAGAAACCGGAACACGCCCTCGATATCCAGCATACCGTAACCCCATTCCCGATTCGGGTAGGTTAAATTGCTCTCCCGCCTTGCCCCCAATATCAGATAATTCTTGACACTGCCCGAGGCAACCGTAATATTGTTGTCCTCTATGACCGCCCACTGCAAGATCTGGGCGACACCGCCCGCCGTTATCGCTGCCGCAATACTCGAACCGGTTTTCGGCCCAAGAATCGTAGACACATCCACTCCCGGCGCCGCGATATCCGGCTTAACATAATCATCCCTTGCGTAGCCGCGTCCTGCGTTGCTGTATATGCTGTCATTCACATCATTGTAGGCAGTCGTGCAAATCGCGCAGTGTACATAGGCCGGCTCCGTCAATGTGATGTACGGATTGGATTCAAGGAAATAGGTATCGGAAGACAGGAATTGCGTGATCGGAAGCCATATGTTGAATTTGCTGTTCACGGGACTGCCCTCTGCGCTGACGCGGACCGTCCATATCCCCTGTGTCGGCGTCTCAAACCGGAAACGGATGAGCTCCGAACCCGAGACCTGCTCCACCAGCAGATATTCGACAAACAACCGGGTTCTCTCGAAGATAAAGCTGAACTCCTGCGGCTTTTTGATTCGCGGATTTATCCGCTGAATGCTTTCGCCTCCCGGGGAACGCACTGTCACCGTTAAAAGATACGGCACACTGCCCCAGAGGTCCATAACAAAGCCCTGCGTGTCCCCGCCTACCCGAATCTCCACATCCCTGTAAGGACGGCTCGACGTCAGCTCTCCCTGAAAATGATGCCCTGAATTCCCTTCGTTTCCCGCAGGCACGACAAACGCCCTGCCCTTCCGGCGCGCCACCAGCTCCATATACCGCCCGAGCGCGGACGCACCGGTATGGTCGCCAAGGCTTGTGCCGATTCCCATACAGATTACCAGCGGATGCGCAAAGCGCTCGGCAAAGGTCTGCAGATACTGAATCGCCTGCATGATGTCCGTATCCTGATAGCAGGGGACATCCTCCGGTATCAGATAATAGTCTCGAAGATACTGCTTTGCCTCCTTCAGCTTTACCACCACAATATCGCATTCCGGCGCCGCTCCGATAAAGCGGATCGGGCCGTTCAGCCGGCTCCCCGCCGCGACACTGGCCATCTCCGTCCCATGCCCCAGTGTATCCGTGCTCGGCACAATGCTCCGCGGATCCCCGCTCTCCAACGCGCGCTGTATCATCTCCTGCGTATATTCCGTCCCATAGTCAAAGCCCTCCGGCGGCTGCCCGGTCTGAATCGTCTGGTCCCATATGGCTTTGATCCGGCTTCTGCCCGCCGCGTCCCGAAATACCGCATTCTCATACTGTATTCCTGTGTCAATAAAACCGATTATCACGTCTTTCCCCGTCAGGTTCAACGGTTGTCCCTGCGCGGAAAGAATTCCCGCCTCCGTAAGGGCTAAGGTATTGAACTCCTCACCGCCGCGCCGAAGCCCCTCATCCGTCTGCATCAGCCCATAGCACTTCGGCACAAACGGATAGCTTGCGGACGATACCCCGATTTCCGTCACGCCGCTCCGTTCAACATAGAGGATTCCCAGCGCGCTCTCCAGATTGTGGTAGCAGAAGTCAATATTCGGGTCGTTGATCACATCCTGCGGAATATAAAAATCCAAGATAATATCTGCATAGTCATTAGACAAAATTCGCTCTTTACAGGTCACAGTCTACCTCACAAGCAGGTCGTTGTTATAGTATATGACCCGAAAGGGTGCGGCGTTACACCGCAAACGGCGTCTCTCTTCCCTCCATGTATGCCTTCGCGCAGAGAATGGAATTTTCAACCATATCCGCCACCGCCCTATCCGTGTAAAACGCAGTATGCGGTGTCACGAGCACATTCGCGTAAGAGCGCAGGATGGCAAGCTGCGGATTGTTGAGCGGCTCCCCCATCCGGTTAAAATAATACAGGCCGCTCTCCTGCTCAATTACATCCAGTCCCGCAAAGCCGATTTGCCCCGACTCAATCCCCGCAATCAGCGCCTGTGTATCAATTAAAGAGCCGCGCGCGCAGTTAATCAGCATAACGCCACGCTTCATCCGCGCAATCGCGGCAGCGTCTATCATGTGATAATTCTCCTCCGTAGCCGGCGCATGGAGCGAAATAATATCGCATTCCTCCCATATCCTGTCGAGTGTCGTATATTCTGCATATGCGCCATTCTCACTGTTTTCATGGATGTCATAAGCGAATAATTTACAGCCAAACCCGGACAGCCTGCGGATGACCGCGCTGCCGATTCTGCCGGTTCCGATAATCCCCACCGTGCAGTCCGGAAGCTCCCGCCCGATTTTCCCCTTGAGTGTGTAATCCTGAACCGCCGCACGCTCCATAATGTGCTTTATCCTGCGGCAGCCCATCAGCATCAGCATAATCGTGTAGTCCGCCACGCTCGCGGGCGAATAGGTGATGTGTATCACGCCCATTCCCTGACGCTTTGCGTATTCCCAGTCAATATGGTCATAACCGATGGTTCTTGTCGCAATGCATTTGACGCCGTTTTCTTTCCAACGGTCAATCATCGCCCTGTCAATCACCGTCGTTATGATATTGACCACATCACAGCCCTTTGCCATATCCAGATTATCCATACACGGCGTTTCCTCCGTGTAATCCCACTCCACCTGATGCTTATTGCAGTACCGCTCAAAATCGGGCAGCTCGTCAAATGTCCGCATACTGTACACAAATACCTTCATCCTTCTCAATCCCTTCTTTCATCCTCGTCAAACCGTATCCGATAGGACAGCTTCTTACGGCTGATTTGATGAAAAATCAACGAAACCAGCACGATCCCGAGCGCTATCCCAAGCGCGATAACCAGCGTCTCCCGCCCATATTCGTTTGCCTGCGTCCTGTTCCCGTCCACAATGGCGCGCATCGTATAATAAAGCCTGCTGCCCGGGGTAAGCGGTATGATACTCGTCATCAGAAACACGGTCGCAGGCGCCTTCGCATATCGCGCCATCAGCTCCGCATACAGCGTTGCCACCACCGCCGGTATCATATTCTGCATCAGCAGGGAAAGCCCCATGTGCACACAGACAAAATAGACCGTGATGGACAGTGCCCCGCCCAGACAGGCATAGGAAAGCCTGTTGCGCTTCACCCCGAAAAGCTGACTGTATCCAAAGGTTCCTATGATTGCCGCAATGATCATTTTCGCATATTCCTGTAAAAAGCCTCCCATCAGCACAATCCTCCAAACGCCATAATCGCCAGACCAAAGCCTGCGGCAATCGCCACCGCCATCATAAGCGCCTCCGCAAGCCGCAAAATTCCCGTAATAATGTCACCGCTCATCATATCCCGAAGGGAATTCATCAGGTTAATTCCGGGAATCAGCAGCATAATGCTGCCAATCATAATCTTGTCCGTATTTACCCCGATTCCTGCCGCCACCGACAAAATACACGCGATGCCCGCCGCCGTGGAAATAATCAGACTGTAGACCACCCGGTTCTTACTCCCCTTCGCAAACAGCATGTCCCACAGATAGAGCACAATGCCCACAAGCCCCGCTGCCACACCGTCCCTGAGATTTCCCCCGAAGAAAACCGCAAACGCTGATGCCACCAACACATAACCTGCCAAGCGCGATTTTGAAAACCGCTTCTTCCTGCGGCACATGATTTCATGCACACTGTCCTTTATCTTCGCATACGAAGGTTTATTTTCGCAAATGTAGCGCGAGAGCGCGTTCAGCTCCTCCAGCTTCTCTAAATCCGTGGCATAGGAATATATCCTTCGCGACTGCGTGATATTCCTGCCCCCGTCAGGGTGCCAGCTGACGATGATTAAAGATAATATCGTGAACACATCCACAATGCCGTCCCCGTAGGTCCGGCAGATTCGCATAATCGTATTTTCCACCCGCAGAATTTCCGCACCGGTGCGCAGCATTGACTCTCCGATATCAAGGGCGCATTCCAACGCCAGCTCCGCGTCCTCACGCGATAATTTTTCCCCCATATCACGCCTCCTTCACCGTATTGCCAAGACGCAGCCTTAGAAGCATCCTGACAACTACCAACATTTTATTCTATTTCCCACGTTCCGTCCAGCACTTTTCATGCAATAGCCTTGACCATTGTTTTTGAAAGTGTTATTATTTTAACGACCGAGGTTTTTTATACATAATGATGGAAAATTTAAATGAATATGAGGTGTTTCAAATGAGCAAAGGATTTGACGATTTACTGAAAAAGGTTGCATCCTGCAGCCGCAAAAAGGTTTCCGTAGCCGTAGCAGAGGATGAACCGGTACTGGAGGCTGTCAAGGCCGCAAAGGAGCAGGATATCGCTGACGCAATTCTGGTCGGCAACGAGGCAAAGATCAAAGAGATTGCCGCAAAGCTCAACATGGATTTGTCCGAATACGAGGTTATCAATGAGGAGGATAATATCGCCGCGGCGCACAAGGCCGTCAGCCTGGTGCATGAGGGCAAGGCGGACATGTACATGAAGGGTCTTATTGATACCAAGAATTTCCTCAAGAGTGTACTTGACAAGGAGGTCGGTCTGCGTACCGGTAAGCCGCTTTCCCATGTATGCGTATTTGAGGTAAAGGGTGTTGACCATCTGTTATTCCTGTCGGATGTTGCCTTTATGACCTACCCGACGCTGGAGGATAAGGCCGCCATCATCCACAACACGGTAGAGGTATGCCACGCATGCGGTATCCCGAACCCCAAGGTTGCACCCATTGCGGCTGTTGAGGTCGTTAATCCGAAGATGCCCTGTACGGTGGATGCGGCAGAGCTTACCAAGATGAACGAAGAAGGCACAATTACCGGATGTATCGTGGACGGTCCGCTTTCCATGGATATGGCGATTGACAGAGAAGCCGCAAAGCATAAGGGCGGCACGGACAGAAAGATTGCCGGAGACGCGGATGTGCTTCTGTTCCCCGACATCCATGCGGGAAACCTTGTTTACAAGACGCTGACGCATCTCTGCGAGGTAAAGAACGGCAATATCCTGACCGGTACTGCCGCGCCCGTTATCCTGACCTCACGCTCCGATGACTTTGAGACCAAGATGCACTCTATCGCGCTTGCCGCAGTGGTTGCGGAGGCTATGAAGGCTGCAAAATAAAATCAGTAAATATGAAACCAGGGGGAATATACTATGTCCATTAAAAGCTTAATTATCAATCCGGGTTCTACCTCCACCAAAATCGGTGTGTTTGAGGATGAGAACTTATTATTTGAGGAAACGCTCCGCCATTCCACGGAAGAGATTTCACAGTATGAGACCATCTTTGACCAGAAGGATTTCCGCAAAAAGATTATTACGGATCTGTTGACAGAGAAGAATTTCGACATGAGCTCCTTAAATGTCGTTGTCGGACGCGGCGGTATGCTCAAGCCCATTCCCGGCGGCACCTACGCTGTAACGGATGCTCTGCTCGCCGACTTAAAGGTTGGCGTTCAGGGACAGCACGCCTCCAATCTCGGCGGCATTCTGGCAAAGGAAATCGGTGACACCATCGGTGTTCCCGCGTATATTGTTGACCCCGTTGTTGTTGACGAGCTGATGCCGATTGCAAGATATTCCGGCGTACCTGAGCTTCCGCGCGGCAGCATCTTCCACGCGCTGAACCAGAAAGCGGTTGCGAAGAGATATGCCGCTGAAATCGGAAAGCCGTATGAATCACTGCGCTTAATCGTTGTCCATATGGGCGGCGGCGTATCCGTCGGCGCACATGAGAACGGCAAGGTTATCGACGTATTCAGCGCATTCGACGGAGACGGCGCATTCTCTCCGGAGCGTGCGGGCGGCGTGCCGGGCGGCGCGCTTGTCAAGATGTGCTTCTCCGGCAAGTACACGGAGAAAGAGGTCTACAGCAAGCTTATCGGCAAGGGCGGATTCAACGCTTATCTTGGCACCAATGATATGCGTGAGGTGACAAAGCGTGCCAACGAAGGAGACACAAAGGCAAAGGAGGCAAAGGAGGCGTTCCTGCTTCAGGTATCTAAGGATATCGGCTCCATGGCCTGCGTGCTGAACGGAAAGGTTGATCGGATTATCGTTACCGGCGGTATTGCCTATGGTGAGGATATTGTCGCTACGCTGAAAGAGCGTGCGGAGTGGATTGCACCGTTTACCGTATATCCCGGCGAGGATGAGCTTCTGGCGCTTGCACAGGGCGCGATTCGCGTAATGACGGGAAAAGAAAAAGCAATGGAATATTGATTTGTTCTTTGTGAGAAGGATATGGAAAGGGGAACCTGCTTGGCGGGTTCCCCTGTTTTTGTGCTTTATGATGTTTTTGAACAGCAATATATTGCTCGCGAAAACAAAGTGATACTTTAACCTGCTAAGGAACAAGAAGCACCTGAAAGCTGTTCTTTGGAATGGTAAGCTGCTCATCGGGAAGTGTTATCCTACTCTCTTTAATGCGTACTGTATCGGGATTTGTTATTGTATTCACATCCTCTGCGCTGCCTGCAAGCGAAAGGACTGTTACCGGTTTCCCGACTATTCTCCGTACCCACTCACCTTCCAACGATACTGCGTAGTCATTCTCCGAACCGTTGACCAGCTTGATGATCAGCTTGCCGTCTTCATCCTCCACAGCGCTTACAAACAGCTTTGACTCGGTCTCTTCCATACCGCCGCGGTCAAGCTCCGCCTGTAAAGTCCTGCTGCCGCGGTATTTGCTGAACAGCTCCTGTACATAATAGCTTGGCGTGCAGTAGGAACGTCTGCCGTCAAACCAGATTAAGTCCGGAGACCACTGTGTATATCCCATTCTCGCCAGAAGCGGCGCATAGGACGCCAGCACCACCACATCCGCATTGTGCTCCACGCCGGTCAGAAACGCTGCCTCCGCAAGCGCGGCGCCCAAGGTATTTGCGGTCGGATTATTCATTTTTCCGGACCGTCCCTTGATATGGCATGCGTACTCTCCCGCAAAAACCTTGATATCCCTGTCGTAATCGTCATAAAAATGCGTGTGCTCATACAGCCATTCCGGAGAAACATAATAATGCTCATCCACCGCATACGCGAGATTATCCGTCCGCTTATGCTCCTCTCTAAGCCAATTCCATGCCTTGGTATAGTTCTCGCTCCACACATCCGGCCCCGCCGAGCCAATCAGCTTCATGTCCGGATACTTCTCGTGGATGCTCCGTTCAAACATCGCATACCGCTCAAAGAACTGCGAGCGGTCCGTCTGCCACTGCTCGTTCCCGATTCCCATGTATTCCAGACCAAAGGGCACAGGATGCCCCATCTCGGCGCGCTTGGCTCCCCACTTGGTATCCGTGGAGCCATTGGCAAATTCTATTAAATCCAACGCATCCTGAATATAGGTCTGCATCTCTTCACTGTCCAACGCGACCTGCTCCGTGGACATATACTGGCAGGCAAGTCCGACATTGACCACCGGAAGGGGCTTGGCCCCTAAATACTCGCAAAGAAGAAAATACTCATAAAAACCGACGCCGTAGGTCTGCCCGTAATGCGCATACGGTCCCGAAAATCCCGTATTTTCATTACAATTGTGAACTGCCCAGCGGTTCCAGTTAAACCGCCGTTCCTCTGCCGGCGCGATGGTGTCCTTCCACTGATAACGGTTTGCCAAGGTATTTCCCTCAATGATACACCCGCCCGGGAACCGAAGGAACGAGGGCTTCAGATTTTTGAGCTTTTCCGCCAAATCCACTCGGAAAACACCGCATATGGCATCTTTAGGCATCATGGAGAATTGGTCAAAGCATACGGCGGCCTCCCTGTCTAACGAAACGACAAAGCTTCCCTGCTCGACAGTCCCCCCTGCCGTCATTTCCATACGGTACTTCTTCCATTCATTTCCCGTCACCGCAACGGAATCACTCATAAAGGTCTTTCCGCTCTTGCAAACGGATACGGATACCGTGAGTGCTTCCTCCGTACGCGCATAGAATGACACGGTGTAGTTCTCCCCTGTCCTCAGGTAAATCCCATCATAAGCCTTATTGGTAAAAGAGGGGTTCTTGCCTCTTCCCGTAAACACCAGATAGTGCGGGTTTTTATCGTTTAACGGCTCCCTGCTATCATAGGACAGAAACGAGCCCGCCCCGTCATCCTTATAAACCGACCACCCGTAACCGCCGTCATATACGGTCGCGTAATCGTCCTTTTTTCCATAGGCGAATACCGCCTCAAAATTGCGGTTCTCCAGCATCTCCGCATGCAGCCCGCCGTCAAGGCTGTAATTGATGTCCTCAAAAAACAGACCGTACATGTCCTTGGATATTTGTTTGCTCTCTTTGTCGGATATTGTTAATTTCATGGGGTGCTCCTTTCATTTTGGCTTTATATAGACGATTTTATCTTCTTTATTATGTACTACGAATAAATATTCCGCATTCTTCGCAACGCTCCTATCTCCCCCCAAAATACGCCTTTATCTCCTGCTCCAGCTCATCCGCCTGATCCGCGTACCGCCTGTGGGACGGAACGAGCATCAGCCAAAAGGCAAACAGCAGCACCAGCAGAATATAAAGCCAGGTAAGCATATCAATCACCGCTTCCAACGGATAATTCGCAAACCCGTATCGGTACAGCTCAAGAAACCGCTCCCACGAATTGATTTCCATCAGCCTAAAGGAATGAAAAAAATCCATTAACTCATTAAATACCAAAAGATAAAGCAGCCACGCGGATTTCCACCTTGTTCTCATCGCACTCGAAATAAACATAATCTGTAGGAAAAATCCCATATACAGGCTTGCAAAGCTCCATGTATCCTGAACATCTATCCCCTTTAGCGCTATCTTGAACAGATAAAGCACAATCGCATAACCCATAAGAACCCTTCCCATTCGCTTCTTTGTGGTCTCAAATCTCTCCACCTCCGGATATTCGCCGTACACCTCTTTCCGATATGCCATGTATTCCGCCTGACGTTCATTCATCGCTTCTTCCCTGTCCTTCCACCTGTAGCGCTTTTTCCAAATACTGCAATGAACCGTATCAAATGCATTTATTCAATACAGTTCATTAAGGCGATTATAACATATCTTGGTTCTGCCTACAATGCATAAGCCGCTTGTTTCCCCATTTTATGTAACCGTTTATTCCAGCCCGCACTTCCTATATGCAATGAGAAACAGCGCCGTAAAGACAACCACATTGGCGGCAACAATACCCATATTATCCGGTCCCAAATGTAAGGTATCGATTCGCTCAAGCATACTGCCAATCTGCACGGAATAGGTGATTTTCCCCATTTTGGCAATGGTCGCATTAAACATTGACAGCATGGGCAGAAAGGCAAACACCATCATCACCGGCACCGTTATCGAGGTCGCCATCATCTGCGTTTTGCTCCAAATGCCGATGGCCGCCCCCAACAACAGCGAAGCGAAATTCCCCACAGCCATAATTGCCATAAATGCAAGTTCCTCCCGCAGGCCATAGCTGCCGGCTGCACAGATTACCGCTGCTCCAAGCATACACACAAGCCAGATAGAGCTGCCAATCCCCAGCAGATACTCCTGCGGCTTTACATTTGACATCCGCAGCACCCGAAGCGTATTCTTTTCCTTCTCCTCTGCTATGACAGCCGCCATGCTTGTCAACGGCGCCATCCCCACATACATTGTGGCAAACAGATTTACAAAGAAATTGTCGGGCATCCCGTCTATTTTTACTGCCTTGTTCATAATCAGCGTCAGAACAGGGAACATGACAAACTGAATAAAAATTGTTTTGTTCTTACACGTATCTTTTATCTGTCTTTTGAAAATTGCCGCAACCATATCCATATCAATCCAGCCCCCTTCCCGTCAGCTCGACAAAAACAGTTTCCAGCGTCGGCTCTGTGGAGTGTATGGCCGCAATCCGCTCCTGCTCCAGATATTCTTTTATCTGAGGCGCGGAATCGCTGCCGTTTTCCAGCAAAACCACCTCTCCATCCTTTAGTGTGACCCGAAGCTTATTCAGGTAATTGTATTTTCTGCAAAGCGCCGCAGGCTCCCCATACTCGACAATGCTTCCCCCGTTTAACAATGCCACATGGTCACAAAGGCTTTCTGCTTCAAACATGTTGTGCGTTGTGAGGAAAATCGTCGTTCCCTTTTGCCTCTGCTCTGCCAGAATGGCATGAATCTCCCTTGTTGTGGCAGGGTCCAGGCCGGAGGTCGGTTCATCCAGAAAGAGCACCTTCGCATCATTCATCAGCGCCCGCGCTAAAGATAATCTGTTTTTCATCCCCTTGGAGAGCTTGGAAACTGCCGTTTTGCGGCTTTCATACAGGCGGATGCCCTTTAATATCTCTGTTACCCTGCCGCGGGGGACATGGCAGATATCCGCATAAAACAACAGGTTATCATATACGGATAAGCGTTCATACAGACCAAAGTTGTCCATCATTGTCCCGATTTGTCGATGCTCCGGCGCGCCTAATTTCCTTGTATCCGTCCCGAGAAGCTCCGCGTCCCCGTCCGTCTGCCGAAGCTGTCCCGTAAGGAGCTTTATCAGCGTTGTCTTTCCTGCACCGGACGGTCCCAACAGCCCGAATATTTCTCCTGTCTGCACTTCAAAGCTGATGTTGTTCAAAACCTGCTTCCCCGCAAAGCTGTGGGAGAGCTTTCTTGTAATGATTGCATGGCTCATTTCGCGTTTTCCTCCTTTTCCTTTAAGCGCCTCAGTGCCTCCTCCATCCGTTTATTTTCAACCCGTTCTTTTACCGTCATCACGAAACAGCTTCCAAGGAAGGATAGGCCGAAGCAGACAAAAAACATCACCCACGGCTCCCACCGGTCTGCGGGAAACCAGTGGAATACCACCACAAAGACCGCGATAATTACAATAATGGTGATCAACAGGCAAACTGTCCTTAACCGGATCGGCATTCTCTTTATCAAAATATCCGTGAAGAACACAAATCGCGCACCGACAATCAGCGCGGCTACACACAGAAACTGAAAGGCAATTGTTGTCGGAATTCCCCGATTTCCAAGCGCAAACATCGCCGAGAGGTCCTTTGCCGAATCACCAAAGACAAGGCAGAAAATGTTTATTACCAGCATCGCAAAGCCAAAGATGGTCAATACCTGTGCCAGATAGTCAAAAATCGTTCTCTTTTCCTCCATTTATATCACCCCTAATCTTTTCTTCAAGCCATCGGCATACTGCCTTGATGCGATAATCTGTTCCCCATTTGACATGGTGACGCGGATTTTTCTGTTGATATCGGCCTTGAGGGACTGAATGCTTTGCAAATGAATCAGAAAAGATTTGCTCACGCGGAAGAAGCCGTATTCTTCAAGCTGCCGCTCTAATTCGTATAATCGAAATTCCGACTCGTAGATTTCCTTTGACGTATAAATAAAACATTTTCTGTCCACGCTTTCAATATATATAATCTGCGCAATGTCCAACAGATAAATCTCATCGCCCTTCCTTGCCGTAAGCTGCCTGTTCATCATCCGCAATGTCGCTAACAGCTTCTCCACATCGGGCGTCAATTGTTTGCAGGTAACGGAAATCTGCAAATCCTCTGCCGCCTCGTCAACATAAATCTCTATCTTCAAGATTCCACCGCCTTTCCCTGCCTATTATACGCCATAGGACACACTTATCAATCATCTGTGCACAGGATGCCGCTTTCGTGACATAAACTGCCATTGCAAAGGCGAATGAAATATGCTGCAATTTCCTCTGCATCGGCGTGTGCATAAAAAACGGAAGGCCCAGCCTGCGCTGTTGCCTTCCGTTTTCCTATACATCTCTATTACCATATTGCCATATTAATTCTTTGCAGCCATCTCAGCCTTGATCTGCTCGGTAAGCATCGGAACAATCTTGTTCAGATCGCCTACAATACCGTAATCCGCTACATCGAAGATCGGTGCAGTCTCATCCTTATTGATGGCAATGATGATGTCGGACTCCTCCATACCTGCCAAGTGCTGGATAGCGCCTGAAATACCAATCGCAAAATATACATTCGGGCGAACGGTCTTACCGGTCTGTCCAACCTGCAGATCCTTATTCTTCCAGCCGGCATCGACTACTGCACGGGAGCAGCTTACCGTACCGCCAATCGCCTCTGCCAGATCATCAAGCAGCTTGAAGTTCTCGGGGCTTCCAACGCCACGGCCGCCTGAAACGAGGATCTTCGCATCCATGATATCCACCGTATCGGACAGGCCCTTTACCACTTTAACAATCTCCACATACTTGTTATCCGGAGTAAAGCCGGGATTGAATTCCTCAACAACCGCCTTCGCGCCCTCGTTCTTAGGAAGCTTCTGCATAACGCCGGGACGAACCGTAGCCATCTGCGGGCGGAAATCAGGGCACGCAATCGTAGCAATGGTATTGCCGCCAAATGCCGGACGGGTCATCAAAAGCTGGTTATGCTTCTGCTCTTTTCCCGGAATAGGATTAATCGGGAAATCGCCGATCTCAAGAGAGGTACAGTCCGCAGTAAGGCCTGTATGTACTCTTGCTGAAACTCTGGGGCCAAGGTCACGGCCGATTGCCGTAGCGCCTACCAATAAAATTTCCGGTTTGTACTGATTGATAACAGATGCCAACGCATGCGCATACGGCTCGGTTCTGTACTCCTTTAATTCGGGATCATCTACTACGATAACCTTATCTGCGCCGTAAGCCGCAAGCTCATCCGCCAAGCCCTTTACGTCGCTTCCGACCAAGATTGCCGTTACTTCTGTTGATAACTTCTCTGCGAGTCTTTTGCCCTCTCCGATCAACTCAAGTGCGATACCGCTTACTTTGTTATCTACCTGCTGAGCAAAGACAAACACGCCCTTATATTCTTCTAAATTCATGTTAAACCTCCATAATAATTATGATTGCGATTCCATTAGATTACATGCTTCTCTTTTAACTTGTCCATAATGTAGGAAACGGACTCGTTCGGGTCTAATGTAACCTTCTCGCCCTGTCCCTTTCGAACCTTATCGGATGCTCTTGCAATCTGTGTCGGAGAACCCTTTAAACCAAGGTTGGAATCCTCTACATCCTTCAAGTCTGCTCTGCCCCATGTAGTAATCTCTGCTTTGTATGCATCAAAGATTCCGCCGGGTGTCATGTAACGCGGCTCGTTTAATTCCGCAAGCGCTGTAATCAGGCAGGGCATCTTCGCCTTCAGCACATGGTATCTGTCATCATATTGACGCTCTACAACCACGCTGTCGCCCTCAATCTCAATCTTCTGCGCATATGAGATTACAGGGATACCAAGGTGCTCGGAAATCTGCGGTCCAACCTGTGCCGTATCACCGTCAATCGCCTGACGGCCCGTGATGATCAGGTCATAATCCAGATTCCGAATTGCGCCCGCAAGCGTCTGTGAGGTTGCCCATGTGTCCGCACCACCGAGCACTCTGTCAGTCACAAGTATACCCTTGTCTGCACCCATCGCCAACGCCTCACGAAGAACCTCCTCTGCCTTCGGAAGTCCCATTGTAACAACCGTTACTTCTGCGTCATACTTATCCTTTAATCTCAATGCCGCCTCAAGACCTGCCTTATCATCAGGGTTCATAATGGTCAGCATGGCAGCTCTATCAAGTGTACCGTCGGGATTGAACTTTACGCCACCCTTTGTATCAGGTACCTGCTTTACACATACTACAACTTTCATTGTTTATTCTCCTTATATTTATTTTTGATTATCAGTCTCAATGTATATGCGGGAAAAGGATTGGACTTTTCCACATATACGAACCATCTCTCTGCACGTACGAAATGTGCTCTCGGAAGCTTCGCTCCCTCGTTCGCGCGTTGCGTACCAACGCGCTTTCGTCCTGTAATCATTTAATTTTCTCTGCAAGCAGAAAAATTAAATGATTACATGCCTTGCACATTTCTACTTTAACAGATTCGCGGAGATTACCATTCTCTGGACTTCGCTTGTTCCTTCGTAGATTTCCGTAATCTTCGCATCTCTCATCATACGCTCTACTTCGTATTCTCTTGTGTAACCGTAGCCGCCGTGGAGCTGAACTGCCTTGGTTGTAACCTCCATCGCCATCTCTGCCGCATAGAGCTTTGCCTGAGCCGCCTCTACGCTGTAAGAGGTCTTATGGTCTCTTGTATACTGATCCTTCGTGCATGCAGCCTTGTATACCATAAACTGCGCAGCCTGTGCCTTTGTTGCCATATCAGCCAGCTGGAACTGCGTATTCTGGAATGCACCGATTGCACGTCCGAACTGCTTTCTTTCCTTTACATACTCAATGGTTCTCTCAAGAGCGCCCTCGCCGATACCAAGCGCCTGTGCGGCGATACCGATACGTCCGCCGTCGAGCGTGTGCATCGCGATATTGAAGCCCTTGCCCTGCTGTCCAAGCATATTGTCCTTCGGAATACGGCAATCCGTAAAGATTAACTCGTATGTAGAAGAACCGCGGATACCCATCTTCTTCTCCTTCGTACCGAAGGTAAAGCCGGGTGTTCCCTTCTCTACGATAAATGCGGAAATCTCCTTTGTCATTCTGCCGCGCTTCTCAATAACGCCGGTAATGGCAAAGATAACATATACGTCTGCTTCCTTACCATTGGTAATGAAAATCTTGGAGCCGTTGAGTACCCACTCATCGCCTTCCAAAACCGCCTTGGTCTGCTGTCCCTGCGCATCCGTACCTGCGCCCGGCTCTGTCAGACCAAACGCGCCGATCTTTCTGCCGCTTGCAAGATCCGGCAAATACTTCTGCTTCTGCTCCTCCGTACCGAAGGTAAGAATCGGGTCGCAGCAAAGGGAGGTGTGTGCAGATACGATAACTGCCGTTGTACCGCAAACCTTTGCCAACTCCTCAACACACATTGCATAGGTCAGGATATCACAGCCCTGTCCGCCATACTCCTTGGGAACGGGAATTCCCATGAAGCCGGCTTTTGCCATCTTCTCAACGGTAGCTCTCGGAAATTCCTCCGTCTCATCTACTTCGATTGCAAGAGGCTTTACCTCTTTTTCAGCGAACTCCTTGAAAAGAGCCCTCGCCATTTCATGCTCTTTACTTAATGTAAAATCCATGTTATTGTTCCTCCATTTTATACTTTATTATTCAAATTGCCGTAGTCTGTTTCGCTATTATTTGGAATAGTCGTAGAAGCCCTTTCCGGTCTTTCTGCCAAGCTTGCCGGCTCTTACCATCTTTCTGAGAAGCGGATGCGGACGATACTTCGGGTCACCGGTCTCGTTCTGCAGTACCTCCATAATCGCAAGTACAATATCAAGACCTACCAAATCGCCAAGCGCCAAGGGTCCCATCGGATGAGACGCGCCAAGCTTCATCGCCTCATCAATGTCCGCTACGCTTGCGATGCCGTCTGCATAGATGCCGATTGCTTCATTGATCATCGGAATCAGAATTCTGTTTACGACAAAGCCCGGAGCTTCCTTTACCTCTACCGGTGTCTTTCCAATCTCCGTGGAGATGGTCTTAATCTTCTCTACCAGCTCCGCAGGCGTATTCTCACCCGCAATAACCTCTACCAGCTTCATTCTGTCCGCAGGATTAAAGAAATGCATACCGATCATAGGTCTGTCCAGCCCTGCGCCGATTTCCGTGATGGAAAGAGAAGAGGTGTTGGTCGCGAACATGCAGTCCGGCTTTACAATCGCCTGCAGCTCCTTGAAGGTTGTCTTCTTAATCTCCATGTTCTCAGGCGCAACCTCAATAACAAGGTCGCAATCCGTACAGATATCCTTTAAGCCTGTCGCAATCTTGCCTGCAATCTCGTCAGCCTTCGCCTGTGTAATTTTCTCCTTGCCTACGAGGAAGTTCAGATTTTTTAAAATCTTTGCCTTTCCGCCGTCAGCAAACTCCTGCTTAATGTCACATAAGCATACCTCGTATCCGTCTGTCATTGCAAACGCCTGTGCAATCCCGGAACCCATCGTTCCCGCGCCGATAATACCTACCTTCATTGTAAGTCCTCCTTATTTTATATTCGTATTTTCCTGTTTTTAAAGGAAACCCTGTTCCCACAGATTGTCTCCCAATCAGCAGTTCTTAAACGGTTCCTTCACCTTTTCCTTATTCTTATCTAAGAAAAATGCCATGCCGTACTTCTGATCCTCTGTCTCAAAGCAATCACCAAACAGCTTCTCCTCAATGACAATCGCCTTATCCATATCCACATCCAAGCCCTCATTAATGGCCTTCTTGCAGTTGCGGACAGCAATCGGCGCATTCTTCGCGATTCCCGCAGCCATCTTTTCCGCCTGCACCATCAGCTCCTCAGCCGGATAAACCGCATTCACAAGCCCGATTCTGTAAGCCTCGTCTGCTTTAATGTTTCTCGCGGTGTAAATCATCTGCTTGGCCATTCCCGCACCTACCAGACGTGCCAGACGCTGCGTGCCGCCAAAGCCCGGAGTAATGCCAAGGCCGACCTCCGGCTGTCCGAATACCGCGTTATCAGAGCAAATTCTGATATCACAGCTCATTGCAATCTCACAGCCGCCGCCAAGCGCAAAACCATTGACTGCCGCAATCACAGGGATAGGGAAGGTCTCAAGCTTCCGGAAGACATCGTTACCCTTCTTGCCGAACGCCTCTCCCTCTGCCTTGGTAAGTGTGCTCATCTCTCCAATGTCCGCACCCGCCACGAAGGACTTCGTGCCCGCTCCGGTAAGAATCAGACATCTTACCTCGTCCTGATTCACTGCGTCCAACGTCGCGTCCAGCTCCTCAAGCACCTGAGAGTTTAACGCGTTCAACGCCTTCTCACGGTTGATGGTAATCTTGCCTACCGCACCGTTTACTTCATATAAAATATATTCCATTTCGCTCTTACCCTCCTTATAAGTATACCTGTCTCACGCAAAAACACACGCTCTATTCGTACTTCTTAACAATCGTGGAGCAGCCCATACCGCCGCCGATACACAGCGTCGCAAGACCGGTCTTCGCACCCTTTGCCTCCATCTCATGCAACAGTGTAACTAAAATCCGGCAGCCTGACGCTCCCACCGGATGGCCTAACGCAATCGCGCCGCCGTTCGGGTTCAACTGCTTATCCACATCAATGCCCAAGTCTCTTCCGACTGCAATGGACTGTGCCGCAAATGCCTCGTTTGCCTCGATAATGTCAAAGTCCTCAATCTTCATTCCTGTCTTTGCCAGCACCTTCTTGGTGGAGGCCACGGGACCGATACCCATTACCTCGGGACGAACACCCGCAAGCGCACCTGCAACCCACTCAGCCATCGGCTTCACGCCTAATTCCTTTGCCTTCTCCTCGCTCATAACCACGATTGCCGCCGCACCGTCATTGATTCCGGATGCATTGCCCGCGGTTACATACTTATCCTTGTTAATCGGACGAAGCTTTGCCAGACCTTCCATTGTAGATCCGGCTCTGGGTCCCTCGTCTACCTTGAACTCTACTGTTTCCTTCTTTTTCTTAACCATAACCGGAACGATTTCCTTGTCAAAGGCACCGGACTTCTGCGCAGCTTCTGCCTTCTGCTGGCTCTTTAACGCAAACTCATCCAGCTCCTCACGTGTAATCTTCCACTCATCACAGATATTATCTGCGGTCTGAATCATGTGGTAATTATTGAACGCATCCCACAATGCGTCGTTTACCATGGTATCCACTAATGTACCATTGTTCATTCTGTATCCAAAACGTGCATTCGGCAAAGCAAACGGTGCCATTGACATGTTCTCCATACCGCCTGCAACCACAACATCCGCGTCTCCCGCCAAAATCATCTGCGCAGCCATATTGACACAATTCAGACCGGAACCGCAAACCACATTAACGGTAACTGCCGGCGTTTCAATCGGAAGTCCTGCCTTAATAGACGACTGGCGTGCCACATTCTGGCCCTGTCCGGCCTGAATAACGCATCCCATATATACATGGTCAACCTTATCCGGTGCAACACCCGCTCTGTTTAAAGCTTCCTTAATTACGATAGAACCAAGCTCCGCTGCGGGAGTTGTGCTGAGGGAGCCACCCATAGTACCGATTGCGGTACGGCACGCACCTGCTAATACGATTTTCTTTGCCATTCTCTTTTCCTCCATCCGTTTTCAAACAACTATTATTTTCTTTTTATGATTGTTATTTTTATGACAATCACCGTGATTATTTTACCATATTGTTAAAAAAAAAGCAATGTATTTGTATGAATTCTGTACAGTAATTCGAGGAATTCTTCACTGCGTTTTGGCAGCCTCCACAACAGGGTCGCGCAACCCAAACCGTCTGTCCCACTCCTTGGTCGCGTCGTCCCGCACCACCTCACACCGATTTGCCGCCAAAAATTGCGCAAGCTGATAAAAATCAATCCAAATCTCATTATTTCCATCCTTCTGAGACTCATCAAAAATCAATTGAAGCCCCACGTGCAGATGCACGGCGTCTATATTATTGACATTCTCCTTGTCACTGTAGCCGGTATGTCCCATGTATCCGATGACATCCCCCGCAGTCACGAAATCGCCCTCCTTGAGTCCGTCCGCGTACGGCCTGTTCTGACGCAGATGCGCATAGTAATAATACCGCTTCTTGTCAAAGCTCCTGATCCCAATGCGCCAGCCGCCGTAACGGTTCCAGCCGAGCGCCTCCACATAGCCCGATTCGCAGGCTATGATCGGTGTGCCGATATGGATACTAAGTAGAATTATGTCGATAGCAATTATTCTAAGGTAATTCTGCTAACAGTACCATTTCCTGAATAACTGATATTTTTACTATCTGTCTTTTCTCCAATAATATACTTAATCTGATAGTATTGAAAACAACTATTTCTTTTGTATGTTTCTGCCATATGCTTGTCATCCTGACACATTTTCTTTTATCTTACAACATATAGCATATTATTACAATATTAGTATGAGTCACAAG
>CAMWYL010000005.1 GCA_947178465.1 uncultured Lachnospiraceae bacterium
TCTATTTTTTACATTCTCTTTTAACAAACCTATGTTATAATGTTCACGTAGTCAGGCAGGCATACCAATTGCCGCCCGGCTTGTTAATCGCGAAAACAGTGCTAATGTGCGGCATCGGGCACCGCGATGTACAAAATTGTGAGGATAACTCCGATGCAGAAATGAGGTAATGGATGAAATTCAGTAACGGCTGCTGGCTTCAGCAGGAGGGCTGTGAATGCTTCGCGCCACAACAGGCCTATTTTACAAAGGTAGAGAACAACAAGGTAACAATCTGTGCCCCGACCACCCGCATCAAACATCGCGGTGATACGCTCGGCGGAATCAACCTGACGCTTGTCATCACGTCTCCGATGGAAGAGGTGCTTCGCGTTCGGACCTATCACCATTTAGGTGCAGTTGACACCACTCCCGCCTTTGAAATCAAGGCGGACGAGCTTCCTCTGGCTGTCGAGGAGAACGACGCATGCATCATTATTCGAAGCGGCTCCCTTGCCCTTGAAATCGGCAAGGACAACTGGTACATGAAATATGCAAGAAACGGACGGCTTGTCACGGAATCCAAGGGACGTGACCTTGCCCTGATGAAAACGGATTGGAAGGGGCTTGCCTACGACAAGGGTGACAACGAGGACACCTATATGCGCCAGCAGCTCAGCGTCGGCGTCGGTGAACTGCTATACGGTCTCGGCGAGCGCTTTACGCCGTTTGTCAAGAACGGACAGAGCGTCGCAATCTGGAACGCGGACGGCGGAACCAGCACCGAACAGTGCTATAAAAATATCCCCTTCTATATTTCCAATAAGGGCTATGGTGTCTTTGTGAACCATCCCGAGAAGGTGGAATTCGAGCTGTGTACGGAAATGGTCACAAGAGCCGAGTTCTCCGTAGAGGGTACATACCTTGACTATTTCCTTATCAACGGTCCTGAAATGAAGGATGTTCTGCGGCGGTATACGGACCTTACGGGAAAGCCGGGACTTCCCGCTCCCTGGACATTTGGCCTGTGGCTGTCCACTTCCTTTACCACCAACTATGACGAGGCAACGGTTATGAGCTTTGTCGATGGTATGCTGGAGCGCGGTATTCCGCTTAGGACCTTCCACTTTGACTGTTTCTGGATGAAGGAATTCCACTGGAGCGACTTCTTATGGGACAGCCGCGTATTCCCCGACCCTGCAGGCATGCTCCAACGCATTAAGGGCAAGGGGCTGAACATCTGTGTATGGATTAACTCTTATATCGGTCAGGAGTCCATCCTGTTTGCGGAGGGAATGGAAAAGGGCTACTTCATCAAGCGTCCGAATGGTCAGGTTTGGCAGTGGGATATGTGGCAGCCCGGAATGGCTATCGTTGATTTCACGAACCCCGAAGCTTGGAAATGGTTTCAGGATAAGCTCGAAGTGCTTCTCGATATGGGCGTTGACTGCTTTAAGACGGACTTCGGCGAGAGAATTCCGACGGATGCCGTATACCATGACGGCTCTGACCCTAAGAAAATGCACAATTATTACACTTATTTATACAACAAATGCGTATATGAACTTCTGGAGCGCAAGCGCAGCAAGGGACAGGCAGTGTTGTTCGCCCGCTCTGCTACCGTTGGCGGTCAGAAATTCCCTGTTCATTGGGGCGGCGACTGTTGGTCCGACTATGAATCCATGGAGGAAAGCCTGCGCGGCGGATTATCGCTCTGTATGTCCGGCTTTGGCTTCTGGGCACATGATATCGGCGGCTTTGAACACACCTCTACCGCGGATGTGTACAAGCGCTGGGTAGCCTTTGGTCTGCTTTCCTCGCACAGCAGACTGCACGGAAGTCAGTCTTACCGTGTTCCCTGGCTCTATGACGAGGAGGCAGTGGATGTTGTCCGGTTCTTCACCCGCCTGAAGGCAAGACTGATGCCGTACCTCTTCACCGCTGCAATTACGGCGGCTGTCGAGGGTATTCCGACGATGCGGAGTATGGTGCTGGAATTTACAAAGGACAGGACCTGCCATTATCTGGACAAACAGTATATGCTTGGCGACAGCCTTCTGGTTGCCCCCATCTTTAACGATGAGAGCAAAGCAGAGTATTATCTGCCAAACGGCGTCTGGACGAATTTCTTCACCGGACGGGAATACAAGGGTGGTACATGGGTGAAGGAGACGCACGACTACTTGAGCATTCCGCTTATGGTACGCGAAAATTCCATCATTGCCATCGGCTCTCACGATGACAGACCGGATTATGATTATGCGGACAACTGTGAGCTGCGCGTATATGCAATATACGATGGTGTCACGCTTGAAACGAAGGTTTACGGCTTGGATAATACCGTGTCGCTGTCTGCAGTCGTAAAGAGGCAGGGAAATACCATTCACGTAAACGTGGAGGGTGGCAAACCGTACACGGTCCGTATGGTGAATATGCACGCTGCCAATGCGCAAAACGGCACTGTCACAGTGGACGGAAACGACTCTGTTATCACACCGTTGAATGGTGCGGCGGCGTTGGAGATAAGCTTTTAATAGGGATTCGAGAATTCGCAGCCGGCAGATTGTATAAAATATCGCACGCTGCCGGGCTACGGCGAATGGATTATCTAAATATTCCGATAAAAGTTACAAGAACGAACGCAACCGCCCTCTATGCGCCGTCCATGGCGCATTACGGGCTCGGCGGGACATCGTGTCCCGCCGTTGCTATGCGTTGCCGGAATATTAAGAAAATCTCATTCGCCTCCGCAAAAGCAGCTTCACGATATTTTACACAATCTGCCTCGTGGAACCCTGCAGCAGGGAGTGGGGTGGTGTTTCAAGGTTCCCTACATATTACAAATGTTACAAATGACTTTCAGCCTATCACTGCCGAAAGCGCAAGATTGCAAACAAGCTTCGCTTTTTGTCTTGGTGATTTACACTCTTGCAATTTCCTGCGACATAAACAACAAGAAGAATGCCCGTTATTTGGCATTCTTCTTGTTGTATAGAGGTATTCTTTTTCCCGTTGTCTCTATGAAAAGCTTATCCTTGTCCATTCATCTTTCTTGAGCGTCAGCTCGGTTATCTGTCCGCCATACACAAATTTCCTGACGGTATCGCAGCCGCTGCAAATCTGCGCTTCCTTCAGCCTGCCATCGCTCCACGCAATATTCATCCCGGCATTTCCGCGCACCCGCACGCCTTTTATGCTTCCGCACGGCCATGCCGTCGGCAAGGCCGGAAGCAGCACGATTCGTCTCGCGTCACTCTGCACCAGCATTTCTATCATTGCCGCTATGGAGCCAAAATTCCCGTCAATCTGGAAGGGCGGATGATTGTCAAATAAATTTGGCAGTGTGGACTTAATGAAAAGCTGTCGAAGATTTTCATGCGCCCGCTCCCCGTCCCAAAGCTTCGCATAATGGTTCATAATCCACGCACGGCTCCAGCCGGTATGTCCGCCGCCTCCCGCAAGCCGCTTCTCCAACGTAAGCGCCGCCGCCTGCGCAAGCTCGGGCGTGCCGTCCTTTGTAATCTGACAGGACGGATGCAGTCCGTACAGATGCGAAATATGCCTGTGTCCGGGTTCCTTCTCGCCATATTCCTCACACCACTCCAAAATCCTGCCGTCTCTGCCGATTCGAGTCGGTATCAGCCGTTCACACGCTTCTCTGATTTGCGCGTCAAGCTCATCCGATACGCCCAATACCTTTGCAGCTTCATTACACTGCGTAAACAAATCCCGCAATATCTGATTATCCATTGTAACACCGATAGAATTGGCCCCCTGCTCGCCATTGGGCAGAATAAAGGTGTTTTCCGGCGATACACTCGGGCAGGTGCACAGATAGGTTTTGCCCTCTATCTCATGTTCAACACAGAAATCAAGGAAAAACTGCGCCGCCTCCCGCATCATCGGGAACATTTCCCGCAAAAATTCCGTATCACCTGTATATTCATAATGCATCCAGATGTGTGTGCAAAGCCATGCGCCGCCCATAACCCAGAAGCTCCCGGGAATCCACAAATCCTGTGGCGCGGTATCGCCCCAGATATCCGTATTATGGTGCGCCACAAAGCCGCGGCAGCCATACATCACCTCCGCCGTTTTCCTGCCGTTGGGGAGCATCCGCTTCATCAAATCAAACAGCGGCAGATGGCAGTCCCCCAAATCACAGAGCTCCGCTGGCCAATAGTTCATCTCCGTGTTGATATTGATGGTGAACTTCGCGTCCCAAGGCGCCTCCATATCCTTATTCCACAGACCCTGTAAAGTCGCAGGAAGCGTGCCGGGACGGCTGCAGCTGATCAGCAGATATCTGCCGAAATTGAAATAAAGCTGCTCCAGCCCTAAATCCGTCTCCCCACTCCCGATGGCCGCAAGGCGCTTGTCCGTAGGTACCTGCCTTTGCGCGTCCTCCGCACCCTCGCCAAGCGTCAGCGCGACACGGTCAAAATAGGAACAGTAGTCCGTGATATGTTCCTTCCGAAGGCTTTCATAGCTCTGTGACGCCGCACGGTCCAGCCGCTCCATAAGCGCCGTCCGAAGCGTCTCCGGCGCATCCGCTTCTTTAGCCGCTTTCACACGGAAGGTCGTAACCGCGCTCCAGTGCAGATATACCTCCGTCGCGTCCGTGATCACAAGGTTTTCTCCGATAACCTCTATCCTTCCGTTCGGTGTCGCCGCCTTGCACATCATCGCATAATCCAGCCCGTCTCGCCCGAGATTGCCGCCAAGCACAATACTGTCTGCGCCCGCCTTCTTGGAATATTCGTATATATGGTGTCTGCTCTGCAGGACCTCCAGATGCAGCTTATTCTTACCTGCCGCCGTAAGGTGCATCACACAGGCATCCGCCGGTGCGGACATAAACAGCTCCCTTTCATAAACGGTCTCATCCCACCTAAAATGAGTATAGACCATCGCTCGCTCTACGTCTAAACCGCGCTCGTACTCGGTCACATCTTCTATGGATATATCCGTACCAAAAACATAATCAATGGAAACATCTCCCAATGTCTGGTAGATGCGCATCCCAAACGGGGTGCCACTGAGCGCCTGCTTACAGAGCCGCTCGGCCTCGCGGATTTTGCCTTCCTTTATAAGCCCCTGAATAATCGGCAGCTTCTCCTTTGCACTGGGATTATTTCTGTCCATCGGACCGCCATACCATATAGTATCCTCGTTCACCTGAATGTGCTCGCTGCCGAGTCCTCCAAATACCACGCCGCCGATTCTGCCGTTGCCGATAGGGAGCGCCTCGTTCCAATCCTTCGCGGGCGCATCATACCGGAGTACGGCACAATCCCGTTTACTTTGTTCATATTCTTTTCTGATGTCCATGCGATAACCTCCATGTCGCCGATCTATGACGACAAATCTATGCTTTTTTGCGCATCCAGAAGCGCCTGCAGCGCCTCGTCACTTTCGCTCACCCATGCGTCCTCCTCCTCGGCATTTAAGCCGAGATACTGCGCAAGGGTACACTCTTCCTCGCTCATGCCCCACTCGTAGCTGTAGTCGTCGATGGCCTCGAAGTCAATCTCGCCTGCCAGATAAAGGTCTTTAAATTTTTTGTTCATTGTGTTCTCCTTGTTATTTGATTAAGACTTTTTCTCTTGGAATGCAATCCACTACCATAAAAAGCGCTACCCCTCAATGAGTATCGCTTTTTATAATTACCTGTATAAATATTAATCAATTCCCTCGAATATCTCACCTAATGTCATTTTTATATGGGGAAAAGTTCTCAGAGAAATTTCATTTTCTGCATTATACTGCTCGTCTTCCTTATCCCTTTGCAGCATATATATCTGATCCAGGACATATTTCCCCTCCTGCAAGTAATAGGTTTCAACAGACCCCTGTGGTGAAACAATCCAATATTCTTCTACTCCCGCCTTTTCATATATATCCTTTTTCTCTGTTCGATCTCTTTTCGCTGTCGATGGACTTAGTGTTTCCACGACAAATTTCGGGACACCTCTGTAAAAGCTCCCCTTTAAATGCTTCCGGTCACAAACTACCATAATATCCGGGCAGAGATAATCATCATTCTCATCCGGATGATATTGAAAATCCAAATTCTCCATAAACACAAGACACACACTGTTTTTTAAACCGCAGCCCACAATCCTGCTAATATTGTTATTCACTATTCCATGTCGAAAATCCGGTGTTGGTGACATATCATAAGTAATACCATTTATTTTCTCGTCTTTTTTACGTTCTGTTTCTATCAGTCCCACACAATCACACCCTTCCTTGAATCGGATTATACCATGCCACTTAAAATAATAAAAGGACGTTTTCAATATTTAGCAGTCTTTCATAATCAGGTCTCGGATCATATACCAAAATGTCCCGAATATTCATATCTTTCAGCTGTGTAAGCACGTCCCGGAAAATTTGATGCAGATAAAGACTTTAAAAGACTCCCTAATCTCCTTTTATTTGATTAGAACTTTTTTCCCTTGGAATGCAAAACCATATGTGCGGATGTGTTCTTGTGGAATTCCCTTACCAATAAGCGTCTGCGCATATTTCTTGTCCCGGATCTGTTTTAACGCCGCCTCCGCTGTATCCTGCAAGGATTCCTCGTCCTCTCCATCATAAACCTTAAATTCTATAATAATTGCCATATCTTCTTTGTTTCGCGGCTCCAGCAAAATATCATACCGCCCATAGCCGCTTTCCCAATTAGAGGTTATCACATATCTTTCACGCAATTCCACAAGTAATCCCAGAACAAAGCCATGGTAAAACCGCTCCGGCTCCTCCCCTGATGGTCTGTTCCCGCTGTCAAAATAACTGATTGTTCCCAATGCAACCTTATTCATATAGATATTCATCAGCTTTTTGTCATCATTGAGCAATGCTTTGATAAACTCGTTGTACGCTTCCTTTACATGACCGCCAAACCATCGGCGTATCATGGCAGCAAACATAATCCGTACCTCATAATTTGTCAATGCCAATTCATATTGCGGCCCGCCTAATTCATATCGCAGCTTCGTATCATCCACAGACAGTGCCTTTAAGTCCCCGCTTGCAAGTAATAGGCTCCATATTGCATCCTCATTCTCATCCGGCTGATTATAAACAATCTGTTCATCAATTGATGCTTCTATTGTTTCTCCATTTAACAGCCTCTCAAAGCTTTGTTTAACACTTCTGCTCCCTTCGCGTATCAGCTTCCCTACAAGGCTGTTAGAGCTGGTGTTCACCCAATATGCTCCTACCTTCCCCGTATCCAGATAATTTAAAATCGACCACGGATTATAAATATCCTCTGTACTGCCAAAGATAAAACCATCATACCATAATTTTACATTTTCCTTTTCCGTAAGGCCGAACTCATCCATCGCTGCGAATACTTCTGACTCCGTAAAACCAAAAACATCCGCATATTCATCCGAGGTCGTTGTAACTACCTTAATATTGTTCAAATCCGAAAAGATACTCTCTTTGCTGATTCCAGTAATACCTGTCATAATCCCCCGTTACAAATACGGATTGGTTTTAAATGCCGCATTCAAAAGGCTTCTTGTAAAGGCTGCCAATTCCTCCCAATAGCCGTTTACATATGCCTCCTGCATTGGTGTATCATACTCATCCAATAAAATAATGACCTTTTTGCCATAATAGCGGTTTAGATAATCTGACAAACGATGTAACGTGAGGGACGCCGTGCTGTCATCCATATTCGGTGAAACGCTGTCAAAATATTGTATTTCCTTCTCGCCAAGCAGCCCACTGTCTTTGAGAAAAGAATGTTTCTGATAAAGCTCAACTAATATTTCATTAATCTTCCGTCGGGTTGTCTCAAAATTCGTCTCTTTAATATTCGCAAATGTCAAGCCGATCACCGGATATGTTCCCTGTAAATCGCGATATTTTCGTTCCTTCCATATTGCAAAACCCTCAAATAGTTCTCCCCTGCCGGCATACTTCAAAGAGAAAAAGCGCTCCAGCATACTCATGCTGAGCGTTTTTCCAAAACGACGCGGGCGGGTAATCAAGGTCACACTGTCCCCACATTCCCACCATTCTTTTATGAAATGGGTTTTGTCCACATAAAAATAATCATTTGTAATAAGTGTTTCAAAATCCTGTATCCCAATTGCCGCCGTTCTCGCCATTATGTCTCTCCTTTATATGATGGAAGCATCATAAGCTTTTCCTCTTCTATCATATACGCAATCGGGGAGAAAGACAACTGTTTTGTGTGTAACAGAATTGTAAATTCTCTGTGCTACATCAGCCTTTTCTCTATCAACTCCTTAAGCTTGCTGGAGCTTGTACTTTCGGTATATGGAAAAAATACCATCTCCGCACCATGCTGTTCCAAAAATTCTTTTTGCCCCAACCAATTCGGATCATCCACATAATCACTTCCCGAAAACTGACAGTCAAAATGATGTAGTTGCCAGGCATCGCTTGTCCCATAATAATTTAATGGAATTTCCACCGCTTCATCCACATATCGACAGGAACGTACCATTTCAATCCGTTCCTCAAACGGAACAAACGGCTCCACTTTCTTATTTCTGCGGACCCCTTCATCCGAAACGACTCCGACAATCAGGTATTCGCATTGCTCCTTTGCCCTTTTGAACATATTCAGATGCCCTATATGGAAAAGGTCAAATACCCCCGCGATATAGCCTGTGTGATACTTCTTTTTCGATCCTTTTGTCAGGTCTGTTCCCTGTGTTTGTACAATCGACCTTCTCTTTCTGGGATACACCCTGCCTGCATCATAAATACTGTATTCACTTACTCCCATATTCTCCAGCTGTTTCATAACGGACAGATAATTCTTGATACAAATTAAAACTTTATATTCTCCACTCCCCAATTTCTTTAGCAAGTCCGGTGACTGAATCGTAACCCCTTCCAGTTCCTGCCCCCATTTTCCCTCATTGTTATCAATAATGGCATATACCGGATAATCCTGACGGTACAACTCAAGAAATTTCTTCGTAAAATTTCCGGAACCAAATAAAATTAATTTTCGCGTATCCGCATTATGGAAAATATCAACAAACAGCCGTTGATACTCGTCTGCCGAATAATTCATTCTCTGGCGGTTTGCATTCAGGATTTCGCTGTTACACCTATATGCCTCATGGTATACACAAAGCTCCTCGTCATTTCTGAGCCTTGAAAGGAACTCCCACTCCATTCTCCTCCAACGGTCAAAATTTTTTGTCAATCCGTATCTTTCATACAACATATCTATTGGAAGACGCTTTTGCAAGCCTGCATTGCCGGAATATAGCGTATTAATCATTCTGATAATGATTGCATTGGCCGGATAATTTTCCACACAAAATTCCTGGTCATAAAAAACAAATGTGCCATTCACGTAAAAGCTGTTCAAAGGAACCATATCAAGGTATCCTTTTCGAAGGACAGCGCCTTCACCATCTCCCCTGTCCGGCTCCACAATATCCGATGACCGTAATATCAGGTCGCGAAAACGATCCATCTCCTGCAGAAACCGTTCCTTATCTGTTTGCAGAAGTCGCTTAAGATATACCTGCCCCACCTCTGCCTCAATGTAAGGCATTACACAGGCTCCGTCCTCCATTCTGGCATCTACTACCGATATCCCGCACCCCGCCAAATCTTTTCCATGCTCTACAAGCCTTTCAAGACGATTCCATCCTTCCGGATAAACCGCCTTTTTTTCCACAATACCAGACTTATGTATTATCGTGAAAAGCGCATTTTCTCTTCCACGCTCCATGGAACCGGTGACATGCATCACATCACAGCATTCGCCATTAACAGGACATTCTATCAGATATGCGTTTGCCATCTGATGGAACATTCCATTCTTTATCAGACTGTTATAAAGAGAAGCTTCTTCCAAAAAGACCGTATTCGGATAGCTATACATAGGGAACACACGATTTGCCAAATCCTCGTTGGGCAGATAGTTTTCCCCGTAAATCAGACAGGGGTTTTTCAAATCCGGAAACACGGAAAAAAATTGTACCGACTCCCACCCTGCTTTTTCAAGCATTTCCCTTAATTCAAACCGGCTGTAACAGCTTCCTGTAAACACATCCTCTTTCTTAACATACGCCCGACAGTATCCTTCCACCCCGTCAAAATTCCTGCCCGTATACGGGTCTCTGTCTCCACAGAAATACCGGATTCCGAGACGATTATTCATACCGAGAAGGAGCTTTCCATCTGCCTTTAAAAGCTTATGCCAAATACTCAGTATTTCAATTGGATCTTGCTGACACTCAAGTGTCTCAACCGAAACAATATAATCAAAAACACCTTTATGTTTTTCCTGCCACCCCAAATTACAGGTCTGCTCGCACGATATACAAATCAGCCTTGTAGCCTTAACCGACAACATTTCCGCCAAGGCGTCATCCGCATTTCCAATATAAAGAATTACACTGTCCCGCGTAAATATATACCATTGTAATAATCCTTTATGAATTTCCTTGATAAGTTCTTCTGACCGTTCCATTTCTTCTAACCATATCCCCCGCCTGTTAATCAGTTCCATCTATATATTACCGGATTTATCCATTAGTTGTATTCCACGATTTGTTCCAATGATATCCCCAACTTAAGTAGTTGTTCTTTTATTTTCCGACAATCTGCCTTATTGGCTATTATATAACAACAATCATTATAATCCTCTGAAGCCTTTTCCGGTGAAATTACCTGTATTCCGTTATGTACGGTATCCCATAACGCCTGATTATTATCGCAGAATGCTGCTATCTTTTTCCCGCAATTCTGCATTAATGTCTGAGTCCGTCCTCCTATACGTCCGCACCCAAAGATTACCACCGTCTCCGTATGAATTTGCGACAGGATACTATCCTCCCGCATTTTTGCTCTTGTATCGTCGGCCTTCAATATTGTATGATACTCGTCCTGAGCCTGCAGCAACATCAGCAAATTCTTCCATTCTGCATCTGAAAAACAGCTGTTATTAAGCTTCCCACAATAAATACTTTTTTGTATATATTGCTGAAACCATAAATAATATTTCTGTAAAGCGCCATTCAGCTTATAATCTGCGCCTCTAATAATATGCGCATATTCACACACAAATGCTTTTGCCATCCGTGTATGGAAAAAAATATCTGCACCTTTCGGCAATTTTTTTTCATACTGATATTCTTCAATCAGACGTTCGTATTCCAAATATGTATATTCCAGTCCATTCATGCTTTTAGAAGAGCTTCCATCTCTGCCGACACGATACTGATAAAAGACTTCAGGAATATACATAGCACGCCGTGCATGCAATACCGTCAAGTGTGCAAAACCAATATCCTGATAAGCTGCACCTTCTGTTTCATTACACACAATCTGATTTTCCATTAAAAAACTGCGAGAGTAAATACCTCTCCAAATATAATAATCCATCAATAATATTTGAGGTGTATCTTGTAAATTCACCACTTTTCCATATACAGACACATCCGTATCCGAAAGAATCAGGGGCTCCCGCACTTCTACGCTGTTGTATGTATATATGGCATTTGCCTCCGCCTTTACATAATCCAAATCATATGATGTTGCTATTGTATACAGTTTTTCCATCATATCATCCGCAATAAAATCATCCGTTTCCACAATTGCAAGGTAATCACTGGATGCCATTTGAATCCCCATATTAATCTGTACCCCATAGCTTTTGATGTCACTGTGAACAATCCGCACCCGGTTGTCTTTCTCTGCATATTCACGTAAAACTTCCAATGTTCCATCCGTTGAACCGGCATCTATGCATAGTATCTCAAACTCTTCCAATGTCTGATTCAATACACTCTCAATACATTGTCTGATATACTGCACAACATTTAATGACGGCATAATAACTGAAATTTTTTTACTCATTATATTCCTCATTATTGATAATTTTTGTGATATCAATGTCCATACCAATCAGTTGCCGGTAAATTGCACTCCCGTGCTTCGATGCTGCAATAAATACCAATGCCTGCGGATATTCCAGCTTAATTGTATTTGGCTCACAGACGGTCACTCCGTTTATTTCCGTATTCCATAACCTGCTGTCATTATCTGCACACGCCGTCACGGATACTCCTTTTCCACGAAAAATCTTTAATGCCGCCTTACCATATGCACCCATACCAAAAATGACACATTCCCGGTTCCCTATTTTGTGTGCTGCTCCAAATAACTGTTTCAACCATTTGTAATCACGGTTATTTTCCTTAATCCATTCGTAAAATTCTGCATTCATGGTCTCAAGTCTGCTGTTAAAACCTTCAAAGTCCCTTTCAACTTCTGATATATTTTCTGCCAGGAAATAATTTGCATATTGGAATTCTACTGTATGATATATTGCTTCAAATAAATATTTCTTTTTTAATTCAAACATATTCTTTTTATCACAGGCTGCATACCTTCGAAGCATTGCCAACACAACTTTACCTGCATCCCTCCAATGCTTTTTACGTCCCTCAGTCGTTACAGTTTGTCCCTCAGTTCCGATACGATAACAGTATACATATATTGGTAGTTTCATATAAGTATCTGCATGTAAAATAGCCCAAAAAACATATTCGTCATCCGTATATGCACAATGCTCTGTCAGCGGAAAAAATTGCTTTTTCAACACGGCTGTCCGTACAGTCATTTCATGTGCATGGATAACTTCTAACAATGAAGAATTCAGGCAGTCCACCGTATACTTTTTTCCAGCTATTAATTGATGCCTGACAATTTCTTCTATCCTGCCATCCCTTTCATAAATCCTTTTATAGTAAGATAAGATAATATCTGCATCCATTTTTTCCAATTCAATAATTAATTGCTGCAATCCTTCTGTTTCATACCAATCATCTCCGTCCAGCATTTTAAAATATCTGCCCTGAGCTCTACTTATAGAAGCAGTTAAAGCAGAACCATGCCCTCCATTTTCTTTTTGTATCATTATGAAAGTATTTGGGTAATTCTCCATATACTTGCGGGCAATTGAGGCAGTTCCATCCACAGACCCATCATCAATGATTAAAACCTCAAATTTGTCCATGACATCCCCATCGCAAACTAATGATTGCAAGGTTCTCTCCAAATACGGTTCTACATTATAGGCGGCTATGGAAATACTCAATATCTTTTCACCCATCGGTTTTGCTCCTTTCGCTTCCATCTCATAATTGCTCTGCCGCCGGGATTGGGTGATTTTTTGCATCTGCACCATGGCAATGGTTACACATGTCAAGGTATCCTTTCTCAGAATATCCGAATGTAAATTCCAACAATTCTTTTTTCCAATTTGAACCCTCAAGCCTGTCCAAATCCAAATAATCATTTTCCCCGACATTATACCCCAAATTTTCAGATACACTACGTGCCATAACACAGGAATATAAACGGCTTCCCCTCACTTCCTTACATGGTGTCGCACAGGCATCAAACACTCCTATTAATTGCTCTTCCTCTGCTTTACGGTCTACATACTCAAAACCATAATCCATCCATGTATCACTTTCTGATCCAAGATAATAAGATACTCCCTGTTCTTCAAGCTTGCTGATCAGCATCTCATATTTTTCCTTTAGCCTTGGAATTGTCCCACCATAATTTGATATCAGAATTAACACATTGTATTTCTTACATACATGTAACAGCTCATCTGATGGCATAATCGTTCCATTTGTAGTGATTTCAAAAAGTCCTATCTGCTTCCGATAATGTTCTCCTATATATGCCACAGCCTGTTCTAACTCCTTATAAAGCAATGGTTCTCCTCCAATCAATACAAACACCTTGATATAGTCTATTCTCGTGAAAAAGCTATCTGCACTATGCATTACCTCTGAAATAGAAAGATCCTCGTGAGATGACGCTGTCGCATAACACCCGTGTGCACATTTTTTACATTTTAGAGAGCAACGCTCCGTAACACATATTTGCGCCAAAGGCACATGCAATTTATTATATTGGTACACAAGTAAAACAGGGGCTACCCTATCCAGAAAATCCTGCCATATAAAATAATCTCTGCCGCATTCAAATTGTCGTTTCCCAAATTCGTACAAAATACCTGCTGCATTCTTTTTCGCAACCGTAACTACAATAATACTGCATTCTCTTTCCTGCCAATATTGGTTCAATGAAATAATTGGCAGACCACAATATTCTGTTCCTTGTTTGCTTATGTCATTGTCTATAAAGCCCTTTATTTTAAACGGAAACTCTGCCAACTGTTCATAAGCCTGCTTGCCAAATATGCCTGCCCCAAATAAATAAATACCCCATCCCTCGCTGTAAATGCGCAGTTTTCTTTCCATTAACTCATCAAATTCATGTCCTTTATTTTTCCACTTCATAACGTCCTCCCGTTTCCTGACGATCCTGTGGGAAATACTCCGACAGCCTTTCCAGAAGCATTAATTCCGAATACTTTACATAACAAACATTTTGAAACTGCAACATTTCCAAATTTTGCAATATCTCTTGTGCAGATTTTTCACCAACTGCAACAACCACAAGCGCTTCTCTGTCATAATTTCCAATCTCTTTTACCGCATAACCTGCGATAAAATGTTCTTCCTCACTTTTGCTCGTTACCGCAAAACCAACTATATTCCTACATATACTTCCGTATTTTTCCAGAAAACCGTTTCCGATCTTTCCTGCACCATAAATAACTGTTTCTCGCGCCTTATGACATTTATCCAACATATTGCTGCGCTTTTCCTTTATATTAGATATGTATGCCACCATGTGCTCCCTATCTAAGAAAACTTCATCACATTCTCCCATCCATTTTAAGCTGATTTCATTGATTTCAAATATCCATTTCCATCCTTCTGTATTCCCATTGTTTAAAAACGGATAAAGCAATGTCAAAGAATTCCTTAAATAATTTTTTAAGTACTCATCATATACTTTGTTTAAATTACTTTCGTATGCCAGTTGAAAACAGTCTCGAACTCCCCTTAACAGCTCATTAATTATCTCCTGATTAAATGTTACCTTTTTATGCCCTACACGATACATGTATACGACTTCTTTAATTACATAAAATTCTTTTGCATGTGTCATAACATTTAATAAAAACGGCGGATCATCGAATCTTCTATAGGGAGGAAATATAATGTTATGGTCACGAAGCATTTCTAAATCATATATATAACGTGTATAGTAAAGGATACATCCAAAATTTTGAAACAATATCATTCCATTTTTATCAAACCACTTTTGCCGTTTTTGTATCTTTCCATTCTCATCAAACGACACTATATTTCCTCCACATACCTTAACTGCATTCTTTTCGGCATTTATGTAAAGCAGCTCTAATACATCACTCTGCGCATAATAATCATCCGGATCCATAAATGCAACATATTTTCCGGATGCATATTCAATCCCTTTATTTTTTGCAGGTCCCGGACCTTGATTTTCCTGCTGTAAAACAATAATATTGTTATATCTGTTACGATATTCCAGAAGAATGTCATATGAACAATCTGTGGAACCATCGTCAACACAGATTACCTCTATTTCCTTTAAGGTTTGAAATAATATACTATCCAAACATTCCTTCAAATAATTCTCCATATTGTATATTGGAATAATCACACTGATTTTTATCATCCCACTACTCCTATTCAATCATTCAGCATTTCCAATTTATATGGCTTTGCTTCTCTCCATACCATCCTGCTTTCATCAACACCCTTTTGCACCAGCTGCTCCTTTATCTCATTTGCAAGCCTTTCACTACTCACTGCAATTATAAGAATATCGAAAACAATCTGTTCCAAAACTTCTGTTCCATATAGTTTTACATATGAATAGTCGTATCTCTCCGGTTGTGCATCCACCCACGCAACAATATTACAATTCGTGTATCTGCTGATTTGCGCATAATAATCTCTACCCACAGCGCCGGCTCCATAAATCACAATTCTTTTCCCTTGAAGCTCGTCAGGCTGCGCGTAACAATATCTTGCCATCTGAAAATCGTTGCCCGCAATTACCTTAATTTTATGCATTATATTGTTGCAAACCTCTTCTGTCAGAAGTTCCTCCAACTCATCATAACATCCGTACCCTTCTACCGCATTGCAAACATTCACATAATATCTGAAAACATTTTTGAAGCTGTTTAAATCAAACTTATGTGTAATGGATTCTTCCCTTTGTCTATAGTAATAATATGCTTCGTCAAGCAGTACAAGTTTGCTGCAATTTTCGATGCATACACATAAATTAATCAGGTCTTCTCCATATTGGGCATCATCAGGGACTTTGCTATAACATTCCTTAATAAATTCAGCCTTAAACAATTTCGACCAGATGCTTGGCGCTATATGGCTTGGAGAATAAAATACAGATGTTCTTATAAAATCCTCCCTATCTTTATGGTTGTTAAATTTGATAACTCCTCCTTTAAAATTTATTATCCTTTTGCCATCCGCAATAAAACCCGAATGCACAAAATCTGCATTATGCTTTTTAACTCCTTTTAAAAGCTCTCCAAACATTTCAGGCGCAATATAGTCATCCCCATCAACAAATCCTATATAATCCCCTGCCGCCTTTTCCAGACCACTTTTTCTGGCCAAAACCAATCCCCTGTTTCGCGAATGAATAACCTCTATCCGTCTGTCTGACAATGCATATTTATCACAAATCTCTCCTGACATATCCGTAGATCCGTCATCTACCAGAATAATCTGAAGGTTTTCATGGTTCTGTCGTATTATGCTTTCTATACACTCCGAAACATATTTTTCCACATTAAATATGGGAACAATAATACTAATCAGCGGTTCTTTCATTTGATGTGTTCCTTTTCTTTGCAATTTAATTCCCTAATAAAATATAGCTCTATTAATAATTTCTTTCAAATATTATTCTTCTTACGGATTCCGGAACTAATTCCTCCAATTTCTTTAAATCCTGTTCTTCAAGACATTTCCGCACCAATGATGCACTGATAAATTTTCCATTTTGTTCTTTTCTCGGGATTTCAACGAGTTCAATTCCGTTCTTAGGCAAAATCCTTTTCATAGCCAAATTATACTCGTTTGTAACTATATCCTCCGGCTCATCCCCAACAAATCTGTACTTAATATTCAAATATGGTGCTATCCTCTCCCCAAAAATTCTGATATCATTTTCTACATTTTCAATCAGTTCTTCGTCCGTGGTTTTAATAAAGTACTCCGGAAAAGTCGTTTGGGATAAAATGAACGGACCACTTGGAACGACCTTTACATTATTCAAATCCCTAACCCCCTCATAAACCATAGCAAAACGTTCATTAAATGAGAATAATGACCTGTCTTCTTCCACGACAAATATTATCAAAAAGCCGGCTTGTTCTAATGCTTGTTCTATCAAATAGCGGTGTCCATATGTAAAAGGATTGCAATTCATCACAATAGTACCTACTTTGCTATATTCATTGGGAATAAAGTCTTTAAAATAACGTTCGATATACATTGTCTGAATAAAATCTTCCTTATTTTCTAACGGTTTTCCCTGTTCCAAAACATCTTCTGCTAAGACAGATGTAAGTGCATCATAAATAGCATCTGCATATACTGAATTAATCTTATGGTTACAGTGCCGGACAGCATTTGTCATCCATTTAGCCGGTATGTTATGCTCTTTGCATACATTCAATAGGTTAAGCTGTGTAATCCCATCAAAACGACAGTCACCATACACGATAATATCCCCTTTCCTTAAAGGAAGGGATTTAATACGCATCCACGCATAACTTGTGTTTTGAGCACTGTAAATACTTCCACAATTCACCACCTTTATTTTGTATCCGGTCTTATTAAGGCGTTTTTGCAAAAAACTTTCTATTGTGTATTTATCTTCTGTATGATGCCCATATATATAGCAGGGTCCTACAAAATAAATCGTTTTTTCCCAATACTTAGGTGATCCGTATGTATATCTTTCTCCATTTTTAACATTATAGAATTCACTCTGACAGTCTTTTAACATCTTTAAACCGCTTATGGTTTCAACCTGATATCTTATATGTGTAATACTATCCGCATATTTCTCTGAATATAAATCATCAAAAAATTCCACACGCATGTCCGGATATACTTTATTAACACTTACTTGACCGATGGCATCATATTTCTTTTGTAATTCGCTATTAAGTGCTTTATAATATTCGCTATTATTGGCATTACATTCAAAAATCAGATTAAGAACATATATCCCCTGTCTGGTCATATCTATTAAATATCTATTCATTTCCTCTTGTGTAATATCGTAGCGAATTTCGCCTAAAAATTGTTTGTATGTGGAAAACTTTGTCCTTCCAAAAACCTTGCTCCATATATATGTATGCAATGTATGCATGGCACGCATCTCATCTTCATCTGTAAATAGCATGTAACCAACCGTTCCAAGAAATTGCACGACTTCACTATGCCTAATACATTTAACCTTTATTCCCTGTGATAAAAGATAATCATTAAAATATTCAAACAGCCTCCGTTTCTTTTCAAAAATAATGCAAGGATATACAAGAATTACGTTTGTAATATATTTATTAAGTCGTATTATACCCCCCCGTAAGAACGCATCCGTTTCCAAGTCATCCCATCGCGCAATATCCCCCATACTGATAATTCCATACAATATTTCTTTTGACACACAATATATCATATTAGCCGGTCTTTCAAGCATTACTTGCGCAAGCGCATCAAACGAAACAGTGTCAGCTCCGCCGTCCCATTCTATTACTGCCAATTTATCACGCTCTGTATAAATCATGCCATTATTCCCGCCTTTGTATCCGGACTAATCCAGAAGATATTCCCTCATATCCTCCACAGCCAGCTCTGCTTTATCCCACCCGTAATAAATCGGCGCACATTTATGATGTTCCGCTACCCAATAGCTGTTCGGCAGGTCAACCTCTATACCCTCTATCTCATTTCCGAAATCCGTGTAATTAAATACTTTCCCTGTTTCCTCCTTTAAATTTTGGTCGAATACAATATACTTGTAATATCCGGACTGCATTCCCTCCGGTAAAACCACATGCTCGTCAAAAATCCGGTCAAACTTTTGCGCCAGACTCCGCTTCCATTCCAAAATAACCGGCATATGTTCCAACTGAACAATCCCTAACGCAGCCGTAAACTCATTTATTCTGTAATTAAAGCCTTCCTTCATCGGATAGGTGACAATATTTCCGTTAATAACTTCCTTGCCGTAATTCCGAAATTTTTTCATCCATGCAATTAAATCTTTGTCCCTGCTGACAATCATCCCGCCTTCACCTAACGGCATGGTCTTTGTAGCGTAAAAGCTGTAGCTTCCCGCCAGCCCATAGCTCCCCGCGGTTTTTCCGTTCCACTCTGCACCATGGGCATGTGCACAGTCCTCAATCAACGCAATTTTATGTTCTTTGCAGAATTTGGCGATTTTCTCTATTTCAAATGCGATATGCCCTCCGATATGTACAACAATTACCGCTTTCGTATCCGAAGTGACTTTGCTTACCATATCTTCATAACACATACAGAGGTCTTCCCTGTTACAGTCTGCATATACCACTTTGGCTCCGGCCTTTTTTGCCGCCTGCGCGGTGGCCCAGAAGGTATTGGCGGGTACGATCACTTCCTTTCCCCTGACATCCACATACTCCAATATGGATAATAATCCCGCCCCGCCGCTTGTTACCGCACAGGAATGCAGTCCCGTGAATTCCTCAAACTTTTCCTCAAAGGTTCCCGTCATTTTTCCGTCAGACCAGAAATTTGACTCGAAAACCTCGTCCAACAGCTGATAATATCTCTCCCTATACTCTTTTTCAAAAGGCAGTACCATCTTTTTACCCTCCGTTAAATGAAATGCTTTGAATGTACCTTCTCCAACTGTTCAAATATCATGTTAAAGCCCGTTATCCTGCATGCGCTGCATCCGCCCTGACACTCCGCGTCCAGAAGCTTTTGGCTTATCTGCTCCCGATAAGGGGACACCCATATCTCCTCAAAAGAGCTTTCGTATACATTACCGAGTATAATCCCGTCTGTTCTGCGTTTTTCACATAACGCCATTTCTCCGTTCGCATGAATAACCGAAGTCAGGGAATGGGCAATACACGGCAAGCCCGCGTTTCTGTCAACAATCCTGTCCGAAATGGCCAGCATATATCTGATTCTCGTATTGGCTGTCAGCTCTGCCAGTTTTTTCCGTAAATCCAACAGGCTTTCCAGAGAGGGCGTAATGTCTTCGGACTCTTCCACCGGTCTCAGGTAAATATAATCAATCCCGATACTGTCCAATTGCTTTATCAGCTCCACCAGATTGCTTTGATTTCTGGTCGTCAGCACATATCCCACTCCAATAAATGTATCCATAGGGTTTCTTGCTTTGGACATTTTCTCCAAATTCCCGAGAACACGTTCAAAGCAGTCCACTCCTTTTTCCCTTTTATACTCATCCTGAGTACTTGAATCCAAAGAAATTCTCACCCATTTTAATCCGTCAATGCAGTCTGATATATCCACCGTACCGTTCGATATGAGCCCCATGTCAATGTTGGAAGCTTTTCCCGCCGCCACGATTTCCTTAAAGTCCGGATGCAGGGTCGGCTCTCCGCCTCCCTCAAGAGTAACACCGGTTCCATGCTGCCAAAACTCGCGAAACAGCCTCTTTATAACCTGTAAATCCATTACCGCTTTATTCTGTCTTAGCGATTTATCCGTACACCATTCACAGTTCAGGTTACAGTTATCCGTCAGATGAAGCTCTATACTGATCGGAAACTGCTCGTCCATTTTTTTCATGCCGTTTCGGACGTCAAGGATAGAATTCACCTTCTCATTATTCAAAAGCAGCTTCAGCTTGCTGTATTCAAATTCGTCCCAATAATTTATCCCCTGCATACCATACTCTCCAACTCTTTCTGTTTCTAATCCCATAGCGCACGCCACTTGGGTGCCAACACATCCCATGAGGAATGCCGCCATACGATTTCGCTGTTTCCCACACACTTTTCTTTGTACGATTCTATATTCATAACAACATCCTCCAAAACTGCCGTTACATCCGGTATTGTATTAACATCAAGGAAATAAATCCCCATCTCATGTAATGACCGGTATGGCAGCCAGCTTCCGGCTATGACAATGCTTCCGGCATACATCTCCTCCAGCATAGTGGAGCTCAGCTGGTCTGTTGTCTGGACATGTATCATAATGTCGGATATTAAAGCATATTCGGCCATTGATTGGAAGTCCATATACTCTGTTAATACCACATAATCCATCTTTGTTTCCCGCAATCTGTCCATGACACTGTCAACATATCCTATTCGTCCTTGCAAATAGGTCATCGGAAATACAAATACAATCTGCTGTCTGATATGCTCCGGCAACTGCTCCAACGCTTCTATCATTTTGATATGCTGATGCGCTTCGTTTGCATTATGCCCACATGTCACAACAATTTTATCTGTCGGAATATGATACTTTTCTCTCAACATATCTTTTGAAGTATTGAAGTTGTTGTCAATATAATCCAATACCTCTATTCCAAAAGGCAATAAACTGCTTTTGTTCCCTGCCTCTTTCAAATAATATGTCTGAAACTCCAAAACTGTCCCTTCTGTTTCAGCAGTAATCCTGTCCGCACATTCAATAAGCTTTTTCCGGTAATCCCTCTTAGCCTTCCCAACCCGATAAAAATCACTGCCACCAACATTAAGATTGAGTCGCTTTGTCTTACTCCTTATAAGCCTGCAAAAATATACCCATTCCATTTCAATCCATAACAACTGCATGGCATCATACATCGGAATCTGCTGTAAAATCGCCTTCAAATCTGCTTTAGACTGATAGCAATAAATATGTCTTAGTTGCTCTGCCATAATTTTTTCCCTGCATTCCCTTGCTGACGTCAGCAGGCTAAGCTCAACATCTTTATATCTTTTAGACATATTTTCTATAAGCTGTTTCGTATATGTTGAATAAAAAGAACAAAATATAAGTACCTTTCTATACTTCGTTTCTTGCTCCTCTTCATGGAGCAAATCATATTGAATAAGCGGCTGTTCCGCACCTACCAACATTTCTTCATTCATAGGATAAACTTCATATTCATATGAGGCACCTATGAAAAACCTATGACAGAAGTATATCCTATCCTGATGAATTCCCATCTGTTGAAGCTGCTTTGCAATCTCATCAGCGTACTTTGTTGACGTAATAATGACATCACAGCAATGCCGTTCTATCGAATCCGGCAACTTCACGGAATATCTCCCGAATTCCTTTCCCCATTTCATCTCATCATTATCTACCGCAAACAGAATATGCCAATTTCTCTCCAAAAAGGGCAGTGCATTTTGCCCTATCTCTCCTGTGCCAAATATGACTGCGTCTCTCATCATTGTTCCTCCATCGTCAGATGACTTTATCTCAAAGTCTTTTTACCACATCTTCCAATGAAATAATTGGGCAGTCTACCTTCTCACTAAGCTCGTCTTCTATTTCGTCAAAGAAATATACCGCTGTAACAATTATGGCGTCTACCTTTGGGAGCTCATCCTCCATGGACATAACCGTTTCTGTACCGGAAAGCTTTTCTGCCCTCTTATCAATGCAATACTTAACCTCTATGTCCGTCCCTCTCAATGCCGCTAGTAACCTCTCTCCCAAGTAGCTCATACCATAAATGGCAATTGTATGATACTGATTTTCCCTAAAATATTTACTGATATCTGCTCCAACCTGCTGACTTGCCAGCCACTGATTCAGCACATGCATCATTTTTAAGTGTTTGTCTGAAAGCCTCCTTGCACTATCAATCTCTTTCTCTTTTTGCTTCCACATTACCGCAGCTCCTAATACTCCACCGCTTATTAGAGCCATTGTGGTCAGAAATATCGTTTTTATAACCTTTTTCATAATAATCACCTCATTTTTAATAAACTCCGGGGTTTGGTTTCGTATCACAATACCGGCATAGCTTCACCCTTGAACGCCCTTTGCGCAATTCCTTCCTGACTGTTTTATATCTTTCTGAATACCACGCTTCCTTAAGCGTCATCCGGTTCAAATCCGCCATTGTATTTTTTCCATAAGGGTCATTACAACATAAGCTTGTTCTCCCATCCGGTCGGATAACCATTTGCTTGAACGGCAAAATACAAGACATGTTTAGAATATCCCGCCTGTCATTATTCGGCGACTGCCCCCCTCTTGTATTCAGAACCTCGTTCACCTTCCTTAAATGGATCTCGACCTTTCTGTCTATGCTTGGATTCTCCTGACAGTATCTGTTGATATCTTCCATGTTTTTACTTAGCTTTAAACCGTCATCATAATGGTCTATTATTAATTTATTTAAATATGGAATAATAGCGCAGAACTTATCCATGGTCAACAAAGTACCATTCGTAAACATATAAATATATGCATGCGGGACGTGCTCTCTCGCATATTGGGCAAACTCAATAATCCTTGTATCAAGGAAGGGCTCATTGTTGGAATGCAATGCCAGTCTACCCGCGTAGCCCATTTCCCCCAGCTCATCAATAATTTTATGAAATAATTTTTCATCCATTTTTTTTAATTTTCTCGGATCCGTATACCGGTTCACCGGACAAAAAGAACACTCCCCATTGCATCTGTTAATTACTTCTATCTCAACTGATGAAAACAACGGATATTTTCCCTTGTCATAATATCTTTTAAAATACTCTTCTGTTTCCCTTTTTACAGCCTGATATAAGGGCTTCTCTTTTAAGTAATTGATATATCTGTTATGCACCTTGGCAAAGCACTTTCCCTTGGTCAGTCGCAAAAATACCTTTCCCATAACACCAGCCTGCTCCCTATAGTCTTTTTCTTTTCCATAAGAATTAATAATCATGGTTCCCTCCGCATTTCTCCATACCCGACAGAGTATATCCTGTTATGAAACGATACCTTAAAATGTCGGTTCGCATAATCCGTTACCGTAATGGAACTTTCTGTCAACTCTATATCCCTGATATGTTCCACACCATCATATTTTACCCTGCCAATCACCCTGTTTTGTGTACAATACAGCAGTTCCCCCACTGCATTCTTGTACATACCCCAAAGACTTGTAAAAATATTCTGTTCTTTTTCATCTACCCTAATTACATTATGAGCCTCCACACTTCTAAACCGGTTTCTGATAGCAGGCGCTGATGTATAAATATAGCTTCCTGCATCCCTGGTGATATACTCCCCATCAACCATAATCTCTATGGACATTTTGTCATTATGTGTATGTCCTATCAAATAGTGACCCTTTGTCGTATCAGTCACAAAGCTAAGAAACAGTCTGTCACTTCGCATAACCAAAAGTCCAAAATCCGAAAAATAGTTTATATGCAAGTTCTCGAGCAATCCATGTTCTCTCAAGGATTCTTCACGGAACAAACAACACCTTTTTTTATAAGGCTTCCCTAACTCCGGTATATACCCATACCGAATAACACCCGTTTCATACGCCTGTCCAAATATTGTTCTCTTTTTCTTCAAGGAATTTATAAGGCTATATTCCAACGGTATCTCCCTAATCACATCCTCACATTTCAATTCATCAAACAGTCCGCATATTGCTGACAGCAGCGTCCTGTGATCAAGTACATTCTCTTCTATTTCTTTTCCTACAGGCGTCAGCCTTATCAGACGCCCACTGTCGTTGTCACCCACCTGAACAATTTCGTTGTTCTGCTTCAACACTGACCTCGTAAAAATGCGCATATTATATATTTTATCCAAATACCATTGTGGAAAGAACGCTTCTGTTTCCATATTGTATTTTTGCAGCTTAGCCTTCTTCAGCCCCTTTATAAGAGTATTATCATAACATTGAAATACCTCTCCCCTCCCTGTTCCCAATACGCTGTAAATCATAGCCGTCGCATATACAACAAATTCCGCACTTAATCTATGATAACTTGTACTCCCCTCGTAGTGGCTGCCTTCCTTATGAAACTGTTCGTCTACCTGTGTAATTAATTCCTGAGTTCCAAATACCAGACAGGCATCTGTCCAAGGAGCAGAAGGCAGATAGGACGCCGCAAAAATAATTCCCGCTAAATTTGATAAATAATGGTTGCCCCTATCCTCCATATTCTCCATAACATAATACAGGCTTTGACGGATTAATTTCTCAAACTTTTTTTCGAATCCTGCATTAAAACAGTTTCCCCCGCAATCTATCTGTCTGAGAATATCATGGGCAATCACCAGATTTACAACCCTGATTGCCGTATCCATAACTGCGGACCATTGAACCGTTTTTCCTACCGGATTCATTCCAATAAAATCCATGATTTCATTACGGAACTCTTCCACAATATTTTGCCTATATTCCTTCTTTGCAACAGCCAATACCGCAAGCTGAACCAAATGATAAAACCGCCCCAATTCCCACGGACACTTAATCTCAACGCCCTGCTTTTTCCCAATAATCGCCAAACACTTTTCTTTTGAATCATATTCTTGAGGATGAAAGAAGAAGCCGCTTTTGTAATCCACAAACCAATTTATTGGGGAATAATCGGGATTTTGCACATACCGTTTTGCCTTCTTTTCATACTTTTTCATATAAGGGTTGACATACCTTTTCCCTGCAAATCCCTTTGCGCATATATCATAATCAATTTTTACGTATCCGCTTCCCAATAAATCAAATTTATGTTCCATATACATATGATATAAGAGCTCTAATTTTCTTTGGCACTCTTGATTTATCTTCAGTTGTTCCACACGTATATAAGAATTATATATCTGACCCATACCCAACCTCTCTGAACGGCTCTATTTCCCAGCCGATATAATGCTGCACATATTCTTCAATACTCATTGGGCTACCTGTGCTTTTTCTAATGTACTTACATTCAAATTGTATATTAAGCGCTTTTACTACACTGGCATAGATAGGCAGTTCTTTGCTATCCATCTCGCCCACTGTCGCATTAAAATCCGTATTTTCCATACCGATTGCCTTCAGAATCCTTTTTACTTTTTCTTTTATCAGTATTCCTGCAGGATGGTATGGCTCATAAAACAGCTTTTGATTTCTGTAATTTTTCCGGATAAAATCCGAAATAATGACACTGCATAATTCTTCTCTTTTCTCTAATTTTGTGATTTCTTTTTCAACATTATCTGCAATTTCTTGATAGTTGTAGGTATTTATATCTAAGATGCTTTTTGGGGGGGCGGGGGGGGGGGTGGGGTGGGGGGGGGTGGGGGGGGGGGGGGGGGGGGGAGGGGGGGGGGGGGGTGGGGGGGGGTGGGTGGGGGTGGGGGGGGGGGGTGTGGGGGTTT